>DCUY01000097.1 GCA_002327905.1 Caldifarciminota bacterium UBA2202
AATCAAACATTGAACTGTCATCATTGTTGAACAGGTTACAATTACAACTTGATATGATTAAAAATATGAAAAGTAAAATCAGTAAATTCTTTTTCATTTTTCACCTTCTGATTTTTTAACCAAACATTCTCTTTTGATTTTAAACTATAGGCAAAGAATATATTTGTTTTGGGGGACACTCCTAAAAGAGGGTGTCCCCATATTCTTATAAATTTCAATTTTGATGATTGGAGAATAATCAAAAACAGAGAATGCGCAAAGGGGGCAATAATTGAGAATAGTCCTAAAGAATGGATGCCCCAATGACTTTTTAATCTTCTCAGTATAATATGATACCAATAACACATTACACCATTTCATTGAATTCAGCATAATCTAAAAACAGCACTTGTCAATATCTTTGATATTATGTATTGCTTATACCCAAGAGCGTTCTGACGGACTTTATGAAATTATTACTCCCTCTCAAGAATAACAACTGTTTCAAAGTGTATTGTGTTCGGGAACATGTCAAATACGGCAATGTTTTTTATTTTAAATGCGCTTCCTGAAATCAGCTTCAAATCCCTCGAAAGAGTTGCTCCGTCGCATGATATGTAAATAACAGTATCTTTAACGGAATTGAATATGTGTTTAAGGGCGAGAGGCGGCACTCCTTCGCGCGGAGGGTCGATTATACATGTGTCAAAGGCATTCTTTTCAATAAAAAGCTTGTCATCAATGAATTTCGAAACAGCATTCACATTTGATATTTTATTATCCTTTAAATTCTTTCTCTGGAAATGAATTGATGATTTGTTTCCTTCAACAGAGACAACATCTTTGAATAAATCATGGAAGATTATTGAATAAAGCCCCACTCCGGAATAAAGGTCAAGAAGAGAGTTTCCTCTTATCAGGTTCTTTCGCATATATGACACGAGCACTTGAAGAATTTCAAGATTAACCTGCATGAATGTTGAATAAGAGTAAGCAAATGATTTCCCGTCAATAATATCCGCAAGAGAGCCGTTTCCCTTCAAAAAGACAGCGCTTTTATCCTTCAAAACAGCTATTATCGAATCAGCATTGATATCCGCCATGAATTTCGGCAGTTTGTCCTCAGCGGAATAGTCAGTATAAAAGGCAATCAGCGTTTTATTGAATGCAGAGTTCTTTATGACAGCTCTGCTAATGCGATTGTCAGGTGAAACTTTGGATTTCAAATCCTTCAAAATTTTGTTTATATCTGCACAGCAAATAAGACATTCGTCAATTTCAACAAGCCTGTTTGACTTTTCCTGCAGAAGACCGACTCTGTCACCGTCAATCTTTAAAGTTATCTTGTTTCTGTAATTGAAAAAACTCTTTTCAAAATATGAAATCTCATCATTAAATTCAATCTTTGCATTCTTTTTAAGAAGTTCTTTAAGTATTTGGGTCTTTATCTCCTTATGAGCGGAAACTTTGATATGCTGTAAATCGCACCCGCCACAGGAATCATAATAAGGGCAGACAGGAATTGTTCTGTTCAAAGATTCCTCTTCAATGGAGCTGATTTTGCATTCAACATAGCTCTTTTTCTTTATCTCTTCTTTTATTGCAACAATCTCTCCGGGAACTGATTTCTCAATAAGATATGTCATCCTTTCGCTTCTTCCGAGTCCTCTCCCGTCGGAGATTATCTTTTCGATTTTTATTTTTTTATTTTCTGTCATTTGAATAAAATATAATCAGCTTTTACAGGGTCAAAGTCAGCTAAATCCGATGATACTGAAATTGTTGTTATTTTAATATCCTTGTTAATCGCCTTTAATTGCTGATAAATCCCCTGATAATAATCCGAATGGAACTCTCCGCACACCATGAATATTTTATATCCCGGATTGTCGGTCAGCTCTTTATTTATGGAATAAGCCATTGTGGCGTCTTTGAAGAGCTGGGAGAGGAACATGTTCTCCTTTCCCATTCCAGACATTGGCATCCCCCCCTGAATCATTGAGAAGAAATCATAGAATCTCTTTTTATAATCATCGGGAGTGGAAAACGGCTTCACAAAAAAATCTTTGATGTCTGAAATCGAATTGAGCGAATCAGGTCCGTTTTTTGACACTATTGACGCCAAATTCCGCGGTATGTTGGATGCAATGACCCGGATATTATTCTTCTTTGCGAATTCGACAAGGTTTCTGTAGTCAGTTGAATAATTCTCCCAAGGCCTTGAATTTTTTAAAAACTCTTCCTCAGTCATATCTCCTGAAAGATAAGAATCAAGATAATGCTGAACATCTCTTTCAAACATCTCAAGAGAGAGTGTGAGATTTGAATTGTTTTTTGAAAGCCGTATAAAGACATCCTCTTCAAGATAGTGGTCAAACGGAGAATCATGAGTCTCTCCGAAGAGTATTACACTGCTTGAAGATAATTCACTCAGAAACTGCGAAACAGAAATCTCTTTGTATTCCTTTGCGCTGAATATTTTGTAATCAGCAGTTTTCTGCGCATTCTTTGTGCAAGAAGCAAAGAGAAGAAGAATCAAAATCGAATAAATGTATTTTTTCATAATTTACCTCTATACAGATATTACGGAGATAAGACGGATAGTCAAGGGGGACGGCATTCAAAACAAGTGCACAAACAAAAGAAAATACAGCCCCGCGTTCTTCAAAGAAGAAAAGAAGTAAAGCACCAAGGTCTTCAGCGTATTTAAAAATCGTGATAAAAATGATACACCGTCCCCAGTATAAGTGTCATTCTGAACGCCTCTTATCATCGTTTATTTTTTTTAATTTTCGACCAGTGACCAGTGATATCGGATTAGCGATATGTTTATTGTGAAGAATCTATCATCCCTGTCATGCGAGCGAAGCGCGGCAATCTCTTTACTTCTATTCATCATTTTGTTTTTGATTTTCTTTGGCTCAGGGCACAAGGCACACGGCATTTAGTCGCTTTTTCCACCCCCGTAGCCGCCTCATATCTTATTGACTTGATATCTCATTTTGACTATTATTGATTATATAACAAGGAGGATCAATGAAAAAAACGATTCTTTTATTTGCAGTTGCGGCACTGATTGCGGGATGCTCTCTTAATCCGTTTTATACTGATAAAAACAATATAATGGATTATATTCCTGAAATAACTGATGGAGATATTTACACATACAGCCACCACACATACAGTCTTGTTGAACGTTTTGACGATTCAACGCAGGTGTGGGTCACTGACACGACTGACACTGCTGTTGAAATGACTGACACATGCAGGGAAGTGGAAGTGTCGGATGAAAAAGCGTATTATCTGTTCAATCATTCCGCAGGGCTTATATTCATAAAAGACAGGGGAATAGCCGCGATTACAGACGATTCGCTTTATACGGAGGATGAAGATTTTGATTTCCTGAAAACTCCCGTTCAGGTTGAAAGCGACTGGATATTTGATTCAATGAAAGTGGAAATAAAGAAAATGGGCGAAACCTATGAAAAGAATGAAATAAAGGTGGAAGATGTCATAGTGATAGAAATTGCTTATGACATTGACGCTCTCGGAGATGTTTACCGTCTTTATTATTCCCCGTCTGTCGGCATAGTCAAAGAGTATCAGGTGATTAATGATGATGGAGACATATATTCTTATACGAAAGAACTCATTAGAATTTCAGAGGCGGCTGAATAGAATAATATGCGTGTGAATGTCAAAACATTAAGAACATCTGTAATATCGGCATCAATAATCTCGCTTTTATTTGCAGGATGTTCTTACCTCATCGGCGCCACGCCTATGTCGCAGGAGCTTCATAAGATTTCAGGCGCAATAGACCACAGGGAAGTCGAAAGGACATTCTGAACTCGGCAACCCGTAACTTTATTCGGAATAATTTTCAAAAGGAGTCTAAATTGAGAACAAAAACCTTTTTGTTTGCATTATGTCTGTTAATTTTAACATCCTGCTCTCTCTTTGACACAGGCGGAGTGCCGAAATTAAGCATTCCGAATTTGAATGAGTCAGGAGACGGCAATCAGACATTTTTAGGATTCATTGTTGACGACTCTCTCTTCTTTGTCTGTCAGCAGAAGATGGTAGCGTACGGCGGCGGACCTCTCTCCGGTTATACATGGAGTGTTTCAAATCTTTCTTCATTGCCTGTAGGCACTACATTTGATCCATTGACCGGAATTTTCAAAGCTCAGGGAGGCCAGATTATGGAAGGTAGCCATGAATTTGAAATGACTGTATCCGACGGTTCAAGAACTGCAAGCGCGACATTTGTTTTTGAAGTTGAATCTTACAGCGTCACAAGCCCGTTCCCTATATTTCAACAGCCGCTTGGAGTCGATGAAATAGATCTTCCAGAGGCGCACTCAGACTTTGATTACGGAGCTGACCTTCAGGCGTTTGGAGACGGACCTCTTCCGTGGAGCTGGTATTTGGATACAGGAGAACTTCCTCCCGGAATGGTTATAGATCAGTCTACAGGAACAGTCAGAGGGAAGCCGATGGCTGATGCCGTTGGAAACACTTACAGTTTTACTGTAAAAGTCGTAGGCGATGACGGTGTTTCCGCTTACTCTGACGGTTTGACATACAATATCTTTGTAAGCGAATAATCAATAATGGATTTACGGCGGCAGATAATATTCTCTGCCGCTGAAATATTCCCTGTCATAGTCCTCGCCGAAGCAATCTCTTTACTTCTATTCACTCTTATTCTTTTTGATTTTCTTTCGCCCATGGTTCATGGCGTCTCTCTTAACTCGCAACTCGTAACTGAAGATTGCTTCAATGGGTATTGACACAAATGGGAAAATGGGTATATTATAATAAAAAGGAGCAATTATGAAAGAAATACATGAATCGGATTCAAATTCAAATGAATTCATAGAAATAGAAAACAAGAAGCCGGACGGGAGAAACAGAATCACTCTTCCGCCGAAGGTTTTGAAGTATTGGGAAAAGCTCGGCAAGACAGATTCTGTGCAGATAAAGATGAACAGAAAAGGGGAGGTGCTTTTAAAGCCGACTGTCTCTATTCCTCTTGATGAAATGTGGGTTTACGAGAATCCCGAAATATATTCCAAAGTGAAAAGAGGCATTAAAGACGCTAAAAGCGGAAAGATTAAGAAAGCAAAAGATATAGATAAGTTTTTTGACGAATTATGAATTTCGAACTATCGTTTACATCAGAAACAATAAACAATTTAAAAGATATTAAGAGAGAAAGAGGCACAGAAAATGTGTGGAAGTCGGTTATAAAAGCTCTTAAGCTACTCTCTGCAGATCCAAGACATCAGGGACTGCACACGCACATGTATAAAACTATAAAAGTTCCTGACGACGAGAAAGTGTTTGAATGTTATGCTCAAAATATGACGCCGAACGCTTACAGAATATTTTTCTATTACGGTCCTGATAAAAACCAAATAACAATTATTGCAATAATTCCCCATCCATAATTCTCCGTCATTCCAAACTTGATTTGGAATCCATTTTATCTCACAATTTCAGTCATCGTGAACGCCTCTATTCGCTGTTATGTTTGTAGGGGAGGGTTCTAAACCCTTCTCAAAAAAAGTCAAAAAATCAAGCACCGCAGTCTTCTCTCGTTTCTTGCTCTTGCTCATGACCCACGGCTCAAGGCTCATGGCGTTTTTTGACTATCCACTAGTGACTCGCGATTAGGGATATGCTTTTGCATCTTGAATTTATAATAAATTATGATAAACTATTAATGCAGGTATTTATGGAAGGAGATTCTTATGGGTTATGTATTTGAAAGAAAAAATCTTGGAAAAAAAACAATCATTTCAGGTTTGCTTATTTTTGTTTCTCTATTTTTATCATCTCAGGGTATTATCACTGAATCACAAAACAATAAAGATTTGAGCGTAGTTGAAATACAATCGATTATTGACACTCTTGGAGACGGACTCACAGAAAAACAGATTGTTGAAAACAAAATAGTTGAAGACTATCACAAGCACAAATTCAAATCATTCAATACAGGCATAGTTTTAAAGAATGTCCTCGTCTTTCTCGCCGGCGGAGCTGTGACAAGCTCTGTCTTTCTTGTTTATGCGGCTATGAATGAGTTCGGTGCAAACATAAGCGGTTATCCATCGGCGACTGCCCATTACATTTACAGGAATATTTTAAATATTGGGGCAGTCGGAGGCGCTTTAACGGCAATTACTTTCGACATTTTGGAGTATCTTAATCTGAAAAACAAAAATGCAGAAGAAAATGGAAAAGAATAAAATAATAATAATTATTATTCTTATCGCATTATTTGTCAACATGTTTGCAGATGAAGATAAAATAAGGCATGTTCAAGTAAAGGATGTTGTAAGAATGGAAGTTGACAAAATCGTCAATGATTGGCTATGGCTATCCGCAGGTGTTCTAACTTTCGGTCTTGAAGCCTGTTATTTTGCTCTTCTGACTGTGACTATGGAAGATGGCAGAAATCCATGGGTGTTCTGGTCACTATTCTCTCTCGGCATAATTCCTCTTGTTCTTGAATCTACTCTGCCTGCAAAATATATTGCGAAAAGCAAGTATGACATGAGTGTATTTGGTCAAGATTTTTCTAAAAAATATGATAAAGATTTGAAAGATCAGGTGACCGGAAGAATTGCAACAGATGTCACTCTCGGTTGCATCTCAGGATTTTTTCTCTATTTCTTTATTTTTTACTTTATTATAATTTAATTTTCACTTTTCTTTTTTTACTCTATCATTAAAAACTAATCTTTGCAATTCCCCTTGCTTCTCTTCATTTTATTGGTTTTGATATCGGACTATTGATAATCAACTTGTGACATATTCTAAAAATCTATGAGATAAATGAGATGCATCGGCAAAAGTATAATTATTGAAATATCCTAAAACAATCTAGAGAAATCAAAATTATCAACGATACTGCTAATACCAAAAGAAACACTATAGTACTTTGAAAAGATGTTATCTTGGGTATCCGGATGATCGCATGATTCAAAACCTATGTTTGCGAATAATGAAAATTTTTTCTTTGATTCTCCTCCAAAACTGTAATTAATTCCATACATTGATCGTGTTTTACGATAGTAATTAATGGGAAAGATAATGTTGTCGAACATTCCCTTATCCTCAATTACCATTCCCGTAACTACCATTACACCGCGATTTTTCATCATCCAAAAAGTAATACAATTGACATCAAATTCCAAAATCAAACCATACTCAAAACAAGAGTAAATTTCAGCATTATATTGTCTCGTTCCTACATACTCTCCTATTAAACATGGGGCGACTTTTATTCCTAATTTCGAATTATCATTATAATAGAACAACCCTGTAGCAACTATTCCATTTATAAAGCCGCCACTCAGCATTGCATCCATTCCAAAAGAATAATTCTCTTTGTAAAACACGTTTTTTGTTTTTGTAAAACTTGGATTAAAACCTATATTAAGATTTTCAGTTATCTGTAAACCGGCATTTACATCATTGTTTAGAACAGCTATGCTATACTCATCAATTATCTCAGGTTGTCTCTGTATTTCCGGGTGCAATGTAAGCAAACAACCGTTAAATAGCATTAAAATGACCATTAAAGCGAGATGTCTTATATCTAATAATTTTGAATGTCTTTTTTGTAGATTCATATAATTTTATCCTTGATAAATTTTACTCCATTCATTCTGACAAGTCAATGTTTTCCATATAAAAGGATTGTCTTTCAAGTCTGATTAAGAATCTATTTTTCCACCCCCGCTGCCCTGTCATCTTTAAGGTACCAATTTGGCGCCTTAAAGAAAAAAATGAATAAAGTCGCAAAAAGCGATTTTAAAAAAACTTTGAAAATTCAGAAAAGATCCATATAAAATTGAAGCATCATTAAAGTATTCCGGCGAAGAATGGTTTGCATCATATAAAAGGGACATAATCGCCATTGAGATTTTAAAAACAATCAAAAAGATCTAAAATAGAAAATCGGTTTATTGTAAAAGAATGCTATTGAAAATTTAAAAAAAAACACTAAAATAAAAGACGGGGCAGGTGAAGGCCGAAAATTATAGTTTGGGCGAAAGCTCAGAACTCTGTGGTCACATCCAGCCCCTTTTAATTTCAGTCATTCTGAAGTCCGCAAAAATTATCTCTATCCTGAAGAATCTATCAACAGTGAAACAAATGCAACCACCGCCCTAAAATTTATCGTCATTGCGAGGCGTCCTCGCCGAAGCAATCTCTTAACTTCTATTCAATCTTTTGTTTTTGATTTTGTTTTGCACACGGCACAAGGCCCACGGCTCAAGGCGTCTTTATCACCAGCTTACAAGTGTCCTATTTTTTGTCCGTCATTGCGATGAGTCTTCGAAGAAGCAATCTCTTTATTTCTATTCAGTCTTACTCTTTTCTTTTCCTCGGATAATGGACTATCGACTCGTGATTAGCGATTCTTGTTTCTCGTAACTCGCAACTCGTAACTATAAACTGAACGAAGTTCTGCAATCTCCTTACTTCTTTTCATCTTATTGTTTTTGATATTTGACTGTTGATAATGGACTGGTGATATATTCTAAAAATTAGTGAAATAAAATGATACACCGTCCCCCATTTGCTTTCGGCAGGGCGTTTAAAATAAAAGGAATTTCATGGATTTAATTCCTCATAATTCACAAATAATCATTTACAAAACCGAAGACGGCAGAATAAAGCTTGATGTGAGATTTGACGGTGATACTGTTTGGCTCACACAAAAACTGCTTGCCGAATTGTTTGATGTTGAAATTAATACCATCAACTATCATCTAAAAGAAATATTCAAAAGCAAAGAACTGATTGAGGAGGCAACTATTCGAAATTTTCGAATAGTTCAAAAAGAAGGTAAAAGAGAAGTAATCCGTGATGTTGTATTTTATAACTTAGATGCTGTTATTTCCGTTGGTTACAGGGTTAATTCTGCCCGTGCGACACAGTTTAGAATATGGGCGACTCAGAAACTGAAAGAATATATTGTTAAAGGATTTGTCTTGGATGATGAGCGTCTTAAAAATCCTGATGTACCATTTGATTATTTTGAAGAACTCACCAGAAGAATACAGGACATTCGCACTTCCGAAAAAAGATTCTATCGCAAAATAACAGACATTTACTCATTAAGTGTGGATTATGATCCGACAAGTGAAATCAGCATCAATTTTTTCAAAAATGTGCAAAACAAAGTGCATTGGGCAATAAGCGGCAAGACGGCCACTGAAATAATTGCAGAGAGAGCAAATAGCAAAAAAAACAATATGGGATTGACGAACTGGCGCGGAAGCGTTCCAATAAAGAGCGATGTAATGATTGCTAAAAATTATTTAACTGAAAAAGAACTATTGGCTCTCAACAATCTTGTGGAACAATACTTGATTTTTGCTGAGGGTCAGGCTATGCGAAGAATTCCAATGAAGATGAAGGATTGGGTGGAAAAATTGGATGGATTTTTGAAGTTAAATGACAGAAACATCTTGGAAGATGCTGGAAAAACAACTCATGAATTGGCAGTGGAGATGGCGGAGAAAGAGTATGATAAATTCAACAAAAAGCGCAATAAGAAAAGCCTTGCCCTTGAAAACGATTTTGACAAAGCAATAAAACTGATAGAGAAAAAGAAGAAGGAAAAATCGTGATAAAAATGATACACCGTCCCCAGTATAAGTGTCATTCTGAACGCCTCTTATCACTGTTCATGTGTGAAGAATCTATCAACAAAAAAAGTCAAAGAAGCACCGATGTACTCTGTGTATTTACAAGCCCACCAGCCTACCAGCTCACTATTTTTGTTGGTCATTGCAAAGCGAATCATGTATTTTCTTTTGATTACTCTTACTCGTAACTCAATTATCTGATAGATCCTTCACTGTAGTCATAAGCATAGAAGCGTTCAGGACGACTGTGCTGTGCGCAGTCGGTTTTAGAAGATTATTGAAAAAATAGTTTATTTATTCAAGGCATTAGTGTCATTTAATCGGTCTACTGTAAATGATACTCGGAACGGATACAAAAGAGCGTATGCGGATAGGCGTTCTGAATGCACTGATTTTGGAGTGCTGATAGTGAAAATTAACTCTTGACTTGTACTCATAATTGAGTACAATTGAACTCAAAATGGAGTACAATTTATGAGTTTTCTGAATCTATCAAAATCTGCCATAAAGCGTGAGCTTCTGACTTTGTTTTTTCTCAACCCTGAGAGGCAATATTATTTGAGAGAGACTGAGAGAATGATAAATCGTTCTGCAGGAAGCATAAGAAGAGAGCTTTTAAAGCTTGTAGAAGATGGAATACTGACTACAGAAAAGAAAGGCAATCTTCTTTATTATGGCATCAACAAAAAATATCCGCTGATTTCCGAACTAAAATCAATAATCAAAAAAACTCTTTTAGTCGAAAACATCCTCAAACAGGAAATTACAAAACATGACAAAATCAGCACTGCATTCATATATGGATCATTTGCCAAAGATAATATGAATAAGGACAGTGACATAGATATAATGATAGTGGGCGAACCTGACCCGCGGGAAATAACAAAAGCCGTTATGAGTCTGGAAAAAAAACTGAACAAGGAAATCAATGTTTCTATCTATTCAAAAAGCGAATTTCATAGAAAGAAAGTCGAAAACTCGCAGTTTATAAAGGATGTTTTGTCGAACAAAATTATATATTTAAAAGGTCGTCCTGATGATTTATAAAACCACGAAGGAAGATCTCTTGAGAGACGGAGTGATTAGGAAATGCGAGAAAGATAATAAATCAGTTAAGAGATTGATGGAAAGAGCAAAACAGGACATAATAACAGCCGAAAGGAACCTCAAAGATGATCCGGAATGCACTTTCACTTTTTCTTATAATGCGCTTATGAGATGCGGACTTGCGCTTATGTCAAATGACGGATTCCGACCGGATATTAAGGATAAGCACATAAATATAATCAAATATGCGACAGTTGTGCTTGGAAAAGAGAATAAAGATATTCTTTCTCTCTATACGATTATATGAGAAGGAAAAGAAACAGGTTTACATATGAACCCGAGATTCCTTGTTCCGATCTTGAGGCAAAAGAGGCAATCAAAACAGCCAAAGAATTTTTGGAAATTGTCGAGAAAAATCTCGGTTAAAAGAAAAAATCATATTTTTTAGCAGGGGATGGTGTATCATTTATTTCACTAATTTTTAGAATATATCACCAGTCCATTATCAACAGTCAAATATCAAAAACAATAAGATGAAAAGAAGTAAGGAGATTGCAGAACTTCGTTCAGTTTATAGTTACGAGTTGCGAGTTACGAGTAAGAGTAATCAAAAGAAAATACATGATTCGCCTCGCAACGACAGACAAAAACAGTGTGCTGGTGACTTGTACGCTCGTATGCTCGTAAAATGCAAAAAACTTTTCAGGACGGTGGTGGTTTCATCACGATAAAAACATTATTGGTAACGAGTCAAATGTCAGTTGCGAATTACTGGTTGCGGGTTCCGAGTTGAAAGCCAAAAAACCAAATGCACAGTAAGCGAGAGAGGTAAGGAGATTGCTTCGGCGAAGACGCCTCGCAATGACCAAATTGTTGATAGATTCTTCAGGATAGATTAAATGAGTCGGACTTCAGAATGAGTTATCAAAGAGGCGGGGGATGCCCATTACCCTTTCAATTTGACAAAGAATTATTTATAAAAGTAAAAAAAGCAAACTCCTCCGTGGGGAGTTTCAACCTCTTGACTCTTTTTGTTCTATAAGTATTATTATATGCATAAACCCTAAACGGAGGTTCTATGTCAAAATACAAAATCGCTTGGATGCCCGGAGACGGCATCGGAGTAGATGTGATGGAAGCAACAAAGATAGTGCTTGATGCATTGAAATTCGACGCGGAATACATTCCTGCAGACATCGGATGGGAGATATGGAGAAAAGAGGGCGATGCATTTCCGAAGAGGACGATAGATATATTGAACAATGTTGATGCGGCTCTTTTCGGAGCAATAACATCAAAGCCGAAGGAAGAGGCGGAGGCGGAGCTTGTGCCAGAGCTAAAGGGAAAGGGTTTGAAATACCTCTCTCCAATAGTGAGGATGAGGCAGATGTTCAATCTCTATTCAAATCTGAGGCCATGCAAGGCATACAAAGGCAATCCTCTGAATTTCAAGGACGACATAGACATAGTTGTATTCAGAGAGAATACAGAGGACCTTTATGCAGGTGTTGAGTATTTCCCTGTTCCCGATGACCTCAGGACTATGCTGAACAAACACCCGAAGATGAAAGAATTTGCAAATGATCCTAATGACGAAATGGCGATTTCACTTAGGATAATGACAAAAGACGGATGCACCAACATTGTGCGCTCTGCATTTGAGTACGCAAAGAAGTACGGAAGAAAGAAAATAACTCTTATTGAAAAACCGAATGTGATAAGAGAGACATCCGGAATGATGACAAGAATTGCAAGAGCTATAAGCAAAGAATATCCTTCGATAAAATTTGATGAAGTGAATGTAGATGCGGCATGCATGTGGCTTGTGAAAAATCCGGAATCATTTGATGTGATTGTTACATCGAACATGTTCGGCGACATAGTCTCCGACCTTGCGGCTCAGCTTGTCGGAGGTTTGGGATTTGCGTCAAGCGGAAACATAGGAGACAAGGTTGCAGTCTTTGAGCCCACACACGGGTCAGCTCCAAAATATGCCGGACAGCATAAAGTGAATCCTATTGCCTGTATTCTTGCGGCAAAACTTATGCTTGACTATCTGAAAGAGGAGAAGGCGGCTGGGAAAATAGAGAATGCTGTTGCTCGGGTTATTATGGAAGGAAAGGTAAGAACATACGATATGGGAGGTAAAAATACTTCACTTGAAGTCGCTAAGGAGATTGCTTCTAAGCTGTAATTTACTTTTCTTATTTTTATTTGCTTTTTCAGAACCCGTCATGATCTCGTCTGACGCGAGTGTGGCGGGTTCTTTTGATTTGATAAATCCCTCAAGACAGCCGAAGGAATATGACTATCTGAGATTGGGCATTGTAAACAGGTTTTTATCAATGGATATGACTGAGTTTATTGCGCAGGGCAATACTCACATAAAGGATTTTTCAGCAGGCGGAATCATCCTCTGCAGTCCCAATCCGGTTCTCAGCAGATTGTCAGCAGGAACATCATTCGGATATGAGAGGGGAAACATCTCTCTCGGAATCCTCGGATTGGCTGAAACAGAGAGATATTCGGACGGGGTTACGGAACTTAAAGGGAAAATCATTTTCTCGACAGCAGTTAAAGCTGAAAGGTTTTTTGCGTCGACATCCTATGGATTTACTGAAGATAATTTTATATACTACATGCAGACAGGGTTTCAGGACAGAAATATGAAGCTCTTTCTGCAGGCATCAAAGGAGAATGTCTTTGTTATAAGCGGAGGAATGGTATTTGCATTTGACGAAAGATTCAAAATGGGGATACTCGGCGATACAGAGAAGAGGATAATATACTCTCTTGAAGCTGACAAGAATCCATACAGAGTGGAATACAGAGGCATGGTGCACACAGACCTTCCGCTATCAAACGGAATATACCTCACTTTGTACAGCGGTAATAAATATCTTAGACTTCATGAAATAAAGACGAATAAAGTCAAATTTGAATTTGGCGGAAAGATAAAAATAGAAGAGAATCTGGAGTATCCCATAGATTTGAACAGATGCTCATACGATGATATGATGAATATAAAAGACATAAGCAGGCAGATACTGAGAAGAATATATGTTAACAGACTGATGTACGGAGATTACATAGATTACTCAAGAATAGACTCCATCGCAGGTGTGGGGAAGAAGACTCTTGAGAGGATAAAGGAACAGACATACATAGGAGAAGAGAATGGAAAAGATGAAGAAGAGTGAGGATGTTTACAAAGGCAGAGTCTTCAATGTGAGAAGAGATGAGGTGATTTTAGAAAACGGGAGAGAGAGCGTGAGAGAAATTGTCGAACACCGCGGCTCCGTAGCAATGTTGCCGTATGACTCAAAAAAAGATGTTTTCTATCTTGTCAAGCAGTACAGATATGCTGTTGAAAAATATGTTTTGGAAGTGCCTGCAGGAACACTCGAAAAAGGAGAGGATGCAGAAAAGGCTGTCAACAGAGAGCTTTCTGAGGAGATAGGATATGTCTCCGATGACATTGTGAAAATGGCTGTGATAATGTCGTCACCGGGATTTTTAACAGAGGTTCTTCACCTGTATCTCTGCAGAAATCTGAGAGAGAAGAGAGCGGAGATGGATTTTGACGAGGATATAGAGGTTATTGAAATGACAAAAGAGGAGGTTGAAAGTCACATAAGGTCGAATGAAATTATTGACGGAAAGACAGTAGCGGCCTTTCTTCTGTGGAAGGAGCTTTTTGTATAGAATGAAATCAAAGATTCTTTTTTTGATTTTCATTGTCTTTATTCTCTCTGCCTATGCTGAAGATGAATACAACTTCGATGTCTCTTTCCTTGCTGATTCCATATATAATGATTTGAATGATTATTCTTCATTTTTAACCGAAGAGATGAGGGATGAAATAATACAGCTTGTAAAATCAAAGGATAATGTCACATACAAAAAAATATTTGAGATCACCTCAAATGAGTTTGTATCAAAATCAATTTACGAAAAAATCTTTGACAGAGAGAAAAGAATCACTGTAACAGCAGGGCTTTACAGCGACTCGGTCATATCAAAGAGAGTCAAAACATTTGCAAAGCAGACATACAAAGTCGGAGAAATAAAGGAATTTGCATTGATTGAAAAGGATATAGGGGAGGAGCAGTTTTATGACAATTTGAAGGCTGGGATATCATATTCAACTTTTATTTTAGGGCATTACAGAATCAAGACAGGAAGAGGGCTCTTCTCCGATTATTCGGATTATTTTTCTTTAAGTGAATCTCCGTTCTATTCGGACAGGTGCGAATTGAATGCGACTTATGACGAGTACCCTTCATATTTCGGGTGTATGTTCTCAAAAATCTTCGGGAAATATGCTCTGACGGGATTTGCGTCCTATGATTTTTATGATTCAAGAATTGATTCAGAGGGAAATGTCATCGCAGTTCTGAAATACAATCTGCATGACGATTCTTTGTCCATAAGCAGAGACGACAATTTGAAAGCTCTGACAATGGGAATTATAGGAAGGGATAAGAGCCAATATGCGAATCTTGCATTTTCATATACGAATTTTTCGAGATACCTGATTGAAAACAGCGGAAGGCGTCTTTATCTTCTCTCTCTCTTCGGCAAGATTGACATTCTCTCCTATGATGCAGGGTATTCGTTCGGCAAGGGACTCTCTCTGTCTTGCGGATTGAAAAAGAGCATCAATGGAGTTTTATTCAACAGCGGATTTCTCACTGACATAGGTTATTACAATCCGCATGCGAAGATGTTTGCGGAAAAAAAATTCTTTCAATCGGGTTTTGCAGAAATATCCGTTAAACTTCCCCTCCGCATAAAGGAGAAGCTTGAATATACACATGAGGATGAAACGAATATTGAGAATAGAATAGATCTTGCAGTGATAAAAAATATTGACATTGCATACAAGACAGACATTGACTGTGAGACGAAACATTCATTCATTATCGCATTCAAAGGATTTGTAGAGGATTATGCTTCACTCAAAAATACATACTTGATTAAAAGCACAGGCACATATACGGCAAGGGCTGATATAATGCTTATGTCAAGTATAATAAGGAGCTGTCTCTTCGGGTTTTACTGCAATGTATCCGAAGGAGATATGGTCTCCGCCTATGGCTATTCAATTGAATCAGTCTATCCTCTCCGCTCATACTATGGGGGAGAATCCTATCTTTTCGGGCTTCTCTTTGAAAGCGCGAATTCAGAAAAGGCAAAGTACAATTTTCTTTTCACCTATGATTCATCAAGAATNNTATGAATGTAGTAAACTAAAAAAAACAAAGGAGGCTTATGAAAAGGTTCTCTTCTGCAATAATTATAATTATGATTCTATCATCCCTTGCGATATTCACCGGCTGTCCTAAATCCGCCGCATCAAAGGCATCAGGCGAAATGCCCGCTTTTGCTCAGGAAGGAATGAAGCTTGTGTATCATGTAGAATATTTCGGTGACGAGTATGATTTCATAGTGGATGTGAACAAGCTTTCAAAAGATATAGCATTCGACTGGTCAATGACTTCACCTGTAAATTCATCAGGAACTGCGGTATTGAGGGAGAAGGCTCTCTCATCAGCGACAAAGCTGTTCAATTACTTCTCTGACGGAGACACTCTTGATTTTGACGAAGAATATACTTCAGTGTGGGTGTCGCGCGCAGTCTATGATGCATTGAAGAAGAATGATATGGTGACAATAGATGCAGGGGACGGAGATGAAACACTCACATTTGAGGATATTGAGAAGATGACGGTTCTGATAGACGGAGAGGATGCTGATCTTGACTGCATTTATTCTTCATCAGACCTTTTCGGATGGTTCTGGATTCTTGATAATCGTAAATTTCCTATCATAGTGAAAATGGACATAGGCTGGACAATAACTCTAACGGAGATCATCACAAAATAGAAGATCTTATTTTTTTCTGTTGATGGCCAAAAGAAAAGCGGATTTTAAAATAATTCTGCGTATAATTCCATATTTTGCAGGAGAGAAGAGGCTGTTTTTAATAGGCTTTGCCTCCATGCTATTTGTCTCAATAGCCAATATACTCGACCCGCTTATAATAGGCCATGTCATTGACAAAGTGATTCCCGATAAGGACATTTCACATTTGTTTTTATTTGCAGGGCTATTCGTTCTTGTTATTGTGACTGCAGGAATTCTCACATACATCCAGACAATAGTTATGTCGCGCTTGGGAGTCTCTATTATAACGCGCCTCAAAAAAGATTTATACGAACATATGCTGAAACTGCCGATATCCTATTTTGACAAGAATCCGGTTGGAGCTTTGATGTCAAGAGTAGAGAGCGACAGTGAGAATGTAATGCAGTTGTTCTCCTCATTCTCTATTATCATAATAGGGAATTTCATATTCTTTTTTGCAATGGTAGCGGTTCTCATGTTCAAAAATCCTTCAGTAACTCTGAGAATAATGATTCCGATTCCAATTCTCTTCACTGCGGCTCTATTAATGATAAATTATCTGAAAAAGTATTTTAAGAGAGTGCGCGAACTTAACGCGGAGATAATTGCCGTTCTGACAGAGTATATTCAGGGAATATCAATAGTTCAGCTCTTCAACAGGGAGATGATGGCGCAGAATATTCTGGATATGAAGAGCAAAAAAAAATTCATTGTGGAGAGAAACGCGGCATTCATTGAATACTCATTCTGGTCGCTCTACGGGTTCTCAATAGAGATCCTCTTCATTGTTCTTGTAATTATTCTTCTCGCCCCTAAAGTCATTGCAGGAATAATGACTATCGGAACGCTTGTGATATTTTTGCAGTACGGAAGAAGGATATTCGAGCCTCTAATACAGATATCGGAGAATTTGAATATGATTCAGCGCTCTCTTGTCTCATTGACACGCATATTCTCAATTCTTGACATTGAAGACGAGAGTGTCTCTTTCACGGACAGAAAGAGTCCGCAATTCAATCACTCGATAGTCTTTGAAAATGTCTCATTTGAGTATAAGAAGAGCGAACCTGTGCTGAACAACATTAATATAGAAATAAAGAAGAATCAAAAAATCGCCCTTGTGGGCGCATCAGGAAGCGGAAAGACTACGACAGTGCTTCTTCTCTGCGGATTTTATCATCCTACAAAAGGGCGAATTCTGATTGACGGAATAGACCTTAAAACAATGAATATATATGAGTGGAGAAAAAAGATAGGGCTTGTGATGCAGGACATATTCATGTTCCCGGGCAATATCTTGGAGAATGTGCGCATATACGATGACAAAATAGATGAAGAGAGAGTAATGTCTGCTCTGAAGAAAGTGCAGATAGATGAGACCGTATTGCGCGGAGACGGGATTTTCAGGGAGCTTTCAGAGAGGGCGCAGAACATATCCACAGGAGAGAGACAGTTATTGAGCTTCGCAAGAGCGATAGTCTTCAGCCCGGAGCTTATAGTTCTTGATGAGGCGACATCATCGGTCGACCCGAGGACTGAGAGGCGCATCAGGGATGCAATGGATGACATGCTCAAAGACAGGACATCTCTTATAGTGGCCCACAGACTCTCCACTGTTCTCAATGCTGATAAAATATATCTCTTTCAGGACGGAGAGATAATAAGCGAAGGAGACCATTTAAGACTGATGGAAAAATCTCCCGAATATACCAAACTCGTCAATCTGCAGTTTTTATCCGGAAAAGAGAATGAAGACAGATAAGCATATAGTTTGGATATGGAGAAACCTATGGAGCAATTATAAGAGATTCATAGCTCTTCTCGTGTTTGTCACCATTCTTTCAACCGCAGTATCAGTCTCTTATCCATTCGTATTCAAAATGCTTTTGGACAAATTCGCCGCTATAGCAGAGAACAGATTTCTTTACCCCCAGCCGATGAAGGAGATACAAAAGATAATATGGATATTTGTTTCAATAGGCATTGTGCGCATATTTGCAGGACTGTATCCCGGAATAAGGGCATATATGAATTTTATATTCGAATACATTCTGAGAAGAAAATATTTTAAATTAATTCTTGAAAAGGATTATAAATTTTTCTATAAGTTCAGGACAGGAGACCTTGTCACGCGGCTGACAGAGGATTTGTCGGATTTTCCGAAAATATGCTGGTTCTCCTGCTCCGGCATTTTTCGCGCATTTGACGCTTTCAGCAAAATTGTATTCTCCCTCGCGATGATGTTCGCATTAAGCTGGAAGCTGACTTTAATATCCATTCTACCTCTTCCGATAATGATAGCGATATTCTTCATCACTTCGGAGAATCTCTATAAAAGATTCAAATTGAATCAGGAGGCGATAAGCGAAATCAACAATCAGCTTGAAATGACATTTTCAGGAGTAAAAATAATAAAGTCGTTTGTGTGCGAAGACAAATACAAAAGATTCTTCAAAACAGCTCTTGACAGAAAATTCCACACTCAGATGGAGGTTGTGAAGCTCGACACACAGCTTCATCTTGTTTATCAGTATATTGACCAGTTTGCGCAGATAGGAGTAATAATATTCGGCGGTTACATGGTCATTTCAGGAGATATCTCTGTGGGTACATTCTTCGCATTTTACACATACCTTGCGATGCTCGTATATCCCATGCTTGACCTTCCCCAGCTTTTTATTTCAGGTAAACAGGCGTTTGTAAATATTGACAGACTTGAGGAGATAAGGGATTTTCCTGTTGAAATAAGCAGTTTCGGAAAAGCGGATATTAAAAGAGTCGATTCAATCAAATTCAATGATGTCTCATTCATGTATGAAGAGAGGACTGCATGGTTACTTAGAAACATTGATTTCAATGTGAAGAGGGGAGAGCGGGTGGTCATAATAGGACCTGTGGGAGCTGGAAAGTCAACAATTCTTTCTCTTTTGACAGGAATATTGAAACCGACAAACGGAGAGATCTTCATTAATGACACTCCTCTTGAAGAGATAAATATGATTTCATTCAGGGATAAAATAGGATATGTGCCTCAGGAGCCGCTCTTATTCTCAGGCACAATAAGGGAGAATATTGAATTCGGACTCAAGAATGTGAGCGAGAAAGATTACAGGGAGGCATTGACTGTCTCACAAATTGAAAAAGAGATAGAAAATTTTTCAGACAAGGACAGGACTGTAATAGGACAGAGGGGAGTAAATCTTTCAGGTGGGCAGAAGCAGAGAATAGCTATAGCGCGCGCTCTAATAAGAAAGCCGGAGATACTAATTTTAGATGACATAACAGCTTCGCTTGATGCTGAAAATGAGGAAAAATTATGGCAGGATATAGGCAGAATCTTCAAGGATATAACATGTTTTATAGTGTCGCACAGACTCTCCACAATAAGATATGTTGACAATGTGGTGTTCATAGAGGCAGGAAGAGTCGTGGGCAAGGATAGGCATGACAATATGGTTAAAAATTTCGAATCATACAGAGATTACATTCAGGACAGGTCGAGAAAATAATGAGCGGCAATTTCTATATTAAATTGCCGCGATGAAGGAGTTAGGGAGGGTATTTCTCTCTGATTTATTAGACGCTTTAAAATCTCAAATCCCTCGCAATTTTTTAAAAGGAGAATGTCGAAAAATTCTTGATATTGACTTAAAATAAATATTAAATATACTCTCATAAATTATGAAGAAACTCTTGATGATGATTTTTATCCTTTTAATGTGTATCTCCGCCGCAGGTCAATACGGAGATGCATTTATTTTCGGAGAGAGAATTCTTTCAATGACACAGAAATCGATTGATACAAAAGACAGAGATATAGTTTTAAAAAGCGTAGCATTTCTTTATGCGCAAACAAAGAGGGAGGATGAGGGTGTTGCCGCATTGAGGATGATAAAGAATGAATCCGAATTTATACCCGCAGTAATGACATTTGCAAGAATTCTATCGGATAAGTCAAATTTCAAAAAAGCAGTTGAAGTAACAGCGCTTCTCAAAAATGAGTACAGGGTGGAGATGCTCATAGACATATCTGAAAGCATGATAAATTCAGGAAGAGTGAATGAGTGCAGAGATGTCCTTAATACGGCTGAGAGGGAAATATTGGAGAGTTTTGACCCTTACAGGCGGACGAAATTTTATTCTCTTTTAAGTTCAAATCATTACAGAATCAAAAACACTCCCAAAGCGCTTGAACTCATAAGCAAAGCATTATGGACTGCGCAGTCTATAAAGGATTCAGATAAAAAGGCGTTTGCATTGAAGGATGTCTCTCTTGCATATCTTTCTATGAATAACCGCATCATATCAATGTTTGTTGAAAATCAGATAAATTCTGCGAAGAATCCGATGACATTGATGGAGATATCTCTTCACTATATTGAAGCAGGCGAGAAAGAGGGGGCAAAAAAGTTTCTGAATACAGCAAAGAAGAGGGCGGAAAAAGAGAAGAATATGAAATTAAAGGCAAAGATGCTTTACGAGGCGGCGTATATATATGCAAAACTCGGCATGACAAAGAGCTCGGAAGAGTGCGCTCAGATATCACTTAGCAGTGCAAAGATGATACAATCGCGTTCTGACAGAATAAATGCGATAATAACCGCAAATAATATTTTTCAAAAAGATGATGTATATGCCTCTGCACTTCAGGAGATTCCCCTTATCAGCGATTACTCCGAAAGAGTCTCTATGATGATTGATATTTCATCAGGATATATGTCAATGGGAATGAAGGAGAAGAGTTTTTTTCTTCTGAAGGTTATTCTCGGTGAATTGAAAAAAAACAAGCAACTGCTTAACATGGAGAATGTTCTGGAAAGGGTCTCCGATATTTACATTGATTACGGTTCAAGCAGAGAATGCATGGATTTTATAAGTTTTGTGAAGAGAGATTTTTCAGAGTATCCTCTGATTATTTCAAAAATGTATTATGCAAATGGCAATTGTTCTGATGCCGTAAAATATTCAGATAAATCAAAAGACTGGAAAAAACGCTCAATTCAGAAAATTAAAATCACGGAACTCGCATTCAACTCCTTTGACAAGGGCCTTTCTCAGGATATGCTTGAAATTATGCTGAAAGAGATTTCAAATTCAAATGATGCTCTTTACAAGAGCATTTTTCTCTCTGAAGTCGCCCTCTTGTGCGTAAAATATGAAATTCCGCTTGAGAAAAGAACACTCTCTCTTTTGGAAAAGATCTAATTTTTCTTTTTATTCTTCTTATACGGCAAATTATCAGTCACTTCATCAAGCTGTATTCCTCTGTTGATAAAATAATCTTCTATTTTTTTCTTTGTGTTTTCGTCAACTCTCCTCTCAAGAGGATTGACTGCTCCGTTTCCCGCGAATTCAAGAATCTTCACTGCAAAATCGACCAAAGGAGACAATCCATCTGGGGATATGAATTCCATTCTGTCATCCGAAGTGTGCACATATCCCGACGGAAGCCCGCCAGCTCTGAAAAGATTCAGAGTGGGCACTCCGTGAAAAGAGAATGCCATATTATCGCTTGAGTAAATGTCTTTTGAAACTTTCAAAGTTATGCCATTGTATTTGGCTACTGACTTGGCTACTGCGCAGATTTCATCATTCCCCGTTACAACGCAGAAATTATTCCCGAGTATGTCGCCTGCAACATCAATATTTATTCCAAAATTAATATCAGCCATCTTCTCTTTATTTCTCGATACATAAAATCTGCTTCCCCATAAGCCCCATTCCTCTCCGGAAAAAAGACAGAATACGATGCTTCTTTTCGGTGTGTTCTTTTTAAAATAGCTCATGAGTTCAGCTATTATTCCGAGTCCTCCGCTGTTGTCCGATGCGCCCGGTGAAAACGGCACAGAATCAATATGTCCCATGACATATATCGTTTCACTCGTCTTGGATGTTCCCCGTATCTCTGCGATAACGCTCGTTGCATTTGACTTGTATGTCTTTCCGGAACCATTCACAACAATTTTTTTATTTTGATTCTCCATTAGCTTTACTGCATCAGAATACTTCATGTCAATCATAGGAATTATGCATTTGTCCCTGAACATCCAGCTTGAAAGGTGCAGTGATGATGTTCTGTCATCTGTTCTTGAATAGGTTATCATGCATTTTACATTCTTTTTTTTTATATCTGCGAACATCTTGTGAGTGGGACGCTCCTTAATCATGACAATAGAATTGGAAAAATCATAATTGAGGTTTTTGAAATCTTCAGGTGATTCTATGCATATAAGCCTCCCTGAAACATTAAACGGCACTGAAAGTCCGTACGGCGTTCCAGAAAATTTTTTCTTACCAGATATTATTTCGCCTTTTCCGACAGAAGAAATATCTATAGGAAATGTCTCCTTTTTATAATCTACCTTTATGTCTTTTAAGAACTTTTCAATTGTCTTTATTGCGGCTCTCTCTTCGACAGTCCCCGCTATTCTTATTCCTTTGACTTTGAGCATCATGTTATAAGCAATTTTTCCTGACATTTTGCCTCCTATTTTGTAGTATTCAGTTTATCAGAAATTGGTAAAAAGTAAAGCGTTTACATTGAAAGAGATTTTGAAGTAATTCAGTTCACTGCATAAATGCACATTTCAAAGAATTATTTAAAAGGAGACTTTTTTTATAAATAACTTAATTAAAGTATCAAATTTTGCTATTGACTTTTTCAAATAGAAGGAATACGATTAAAATGAAATTTACAAGGAGGCAGATATGAAAAAAACATTATTGATTTTCTGCTTATTAATTTTTTCATCTTTGTTTTTGTATTCTGAAAATAATATCATTTTTGTTGATTCTGACAGTACAGTAAATTTGAATTCAAAAGCAATAATAGCTGATTCTCAAAATATTAAATTGATTTATCTTTATAATCAAAATACAGATAGGGTTTTGGATGTTAAATTAATGGATACCTTTGCACTTGTGTGCGACTATTACAATGGAGTGCATCTGTTCAGCGTCTCAAATCCCGAGTTGCCGAGACTCTTGGGAACTTGCGATACTCCCGGAACTGCTATCAGGATGTCATTGCACGAGGATCTGGTGAATGTTGCCGACGGTTTAGGAGGGATATCAGTTCTTACATTTAGAGATCCTGAAAATCCTGAATTATACTGCACATATCCGTCCTATAACGGCGGAACAACATACGGCATTTATACTCTTAATCCGTCTGATGAAAATAAAGCTTTGCCGATAGATATTGATTCTACAGAGACTCTTCATAAACAGCCGTTTATTTTCGCCGCCGGCGGCAGAGACGGACTATTGATATTTAATATTACAAATTTTAATCCAATGTTGATGAGCCAATATTATGTTCCTGAAGGCATACCGGGTATATGGGTTGATAAAGATGTCGCATATGTGCTGACATATAATTATTTAACGATTTTAGATGTCAGCAACAAGAATAAACCGGTATTTATAAAGCAATTTTATATTACTGATGCGAACCATGACTTATATCTCTATGAAGACTATTTGTATGTCTGTGCAGGGCATGGGGATATGCTGATATATGATGTTAAAGACAGGAAGAATCCTATCCAAGTTGGAATGTTCGATGCGGCAGGGCCATCAATTGATGTTTATGTTACAGGCAACAGGGTATTCTTAGCCTCCAACGAAGGGGGAATATCCGTGCTTGATGTAACTGACAAGTCACATCCTAAGGAGATTGCATATTACAGAAGTCCGGGTTTTGAAACAAGAGGGATTTTTGCTGTTGGAGACTATATTTATGTTGGTGCGCAATATGCAGGTTTTTTTGTATTCAAATATTCAGAACCGGCAACAGAGCCAATTAAGAGAAATGCTGAAGAAAAAATGAATAACTACAGTAAAATAAACAATAGCAATTTTTCGAATATTTGTTTTGAAAATGATATGTCAGAGAATGGGATACTTAGTATTTATGATTTAGATGGAAGATTTATTTATAAAAATCAAAACATTGAATTGCAGAGAGGATTTAACACAATCAAAATAAACAAACAAACACTAAAGCAGGGAACATATTTCTGGACAATAGAAAAAGAGAGCGGAAAAGTATCAGGAAAGCTTATAATTTTTGGGAAATAGAGACTTGTTTTTTTGCAGATTGCAGAAGTTTTTAATGCAAAGTAAACATTTTTAGGCTTATATTTTTAATTTCTTCACGAATATTACAAATCTTAATAAGATAAATATGCTTTTTATAAACAAATATATTGAAAAAAGGTCTTGTGTTGTAAAGAAAAAGAATTAAATTATAGCAAGCGAAACAAGGAGGAATTATGAAGGAAAAAAACAATAATGACTCCTCTGCTTATTACTCGAAGAGAATCAAAATATCCGTTTTTCTGACATTGCTCCTGTTTATTGTTCTCTTTGTTTTCAATCCTGCGTTAAATTCAACGCCATTCACAATGAAAGACGATTCCAAAGCTGTTGTTCTTCAGCCGATTATTGACCCTCTTAGGAAAATAACAGACATTCGGGATATTCCGAAACAATCTCTTCCCAAGAAAATAATTGAGACAGATGATGCAAATAAAGTCACAGAGATTGACATTAACACCTCATTTGAGGATTCAGTGATTCAGAACAATGATAATGACAATATTATTTATACAGTTTATGAGACAGCTCCAAAGCTTTTAAACTCGCTTGAAGTAGTATATCCGGAAATGGCGAAAAAGATGGGCATAGAGGGTAATGTATTTTTGCGCATGATAGTGGAAAAAGACGGAAGCGTCTCTTCAGTAGAGATTTTGAAATCGGATAATATGATACTTAATGAATCTGCCGTCAGTGCGGCTAAGAATCTGCTGTTTTCTCCCGCAATGACAAGGGATATGCCTGTAAGATGCGTAATCACTCTTCCGATTATTTTCAGACTTACAAAGTAAAATGTTATACTAACAGGGAGATTTTCAGAATCTCCCTGTTAAACAACTGAAATATTTTTTAACGATTAATTTTTTTACATCCGGATAATGAAATAATTGACTTTTATGCGAATGCTGTTACAATCAGTCTAATGAACAGCATTCGATTTATGAGATCTTTCAGACCTTGCTTAATTATTTCGAAAAAGGAGTGATTATGGAAAAGATAAAATGCGATATATGCAATAAAGAATGCTCGGAATCTGAAATAATAAGCGGCAACAGCATCAGAAATGAAATAAAAAATCTTATAATAATTGATTATCCTTTATGGAGCGGTGCGAAGAATATATGCAAAAAAGATTATGATATGTACAGGATGAAGTATATTTCATCAATAATAGAAGAGGAGACGGGGGATATTCAAGAGCTTGAAAAGGATGTTCTAAACAGCATCAATCAAAATGAAATAATAACTTCAAACATCAATGATTCAATAAAAGAAAAATTGACAATTGGTGACAGAGTCGCAGACAAGATAGCCTCATTCGGAGGAAGCTGGAGATTCATTTTTTTATTCTTCGCGATTCTGTTCGCTTGGATAATTTTAAATACATACACTCTTTTGATGAAGCCCTTTGATCCGTTTCCGTATATTCTTTTGAATCTTATTCTGTCATGTGTTGCCGCAATTCAGGCGCCTGTTATAATGATGAGCCAGAACCGTCAGGAGGTTAAAGACCGTTTGAGGTCGGAGAATGATTATAAAGTGAATTTAAAGGCGGAGATTGAAATAAAGACCCTTCATGAGAAGGTTGACCATCTGCTACTTGATCAATGGTCGAAGATGATGAGGATTCAGCAGATGCAGATTGAGATGCTTGAAGAGATTAAGGACAGGGTGGAAAAAAAATAGAATAAATTATTTCTATTCAAAATCCGGCTCAAAAACAAATCGACTTTTTTCTAAATTCTTATCAGATACCTAAAATAAATATAAATCGTTGAAATTGCAAGAGTGATGATGGTGATTATTGAACCGTATTTTGTGAATTCCCAAAATGATATTTTGTATCCATTCTTTTTTGCCAGACCCGCAGATACAACATTTGCGGATGCGCCTATAAGAGTTCCGTTTCCTCCGAGGCATGCTCCAAGAGCTAAAGACCACCAAAGAGGCTGGATTTTATCAGGACCGACATGGACACCGATGTCTTTAATAAGAGGAATCATTGTGGCGACATAGGGAATATTATCAATAAATGCGGAGAAGACACCTGAAATCCACAGAACGAGAAGAGATGTGCTCTTCATGTTTCCGTTTGTAAGATTCAAAACAAAGCTTGCGACCTTCTTTATAATTCCAAGCTCCACGAGTCCTCCCACAAGAATAAATAGACCTATGAAGAAAAAAATTGTACCCCACTCCACATCATGAAAAAATTCATCAACCTCTTTTTCTCCCGTAAGAAGCATCAAGAGCCCCGCTCCAAATAAGGCTATTGTGGCAGGTTCAAGATTCAAAAAACCATGAATCAAAAAGCCCGCAATGACCAGAGAGAGAACTGTCAATGACTTTATCAGCAGTGGCTTGTTTTCAATGGATTTGCTCTCGTCAAAATCCATTATTCTCGCCTTTCTTTCATTTGAAATGCGCATTTTCTTTCTGAAGAAGAGATAAATCAGTAAAGAGTAAACAATCATAATTATTATGATGATAGGAGTAAGATTGAAAAGAAAAGAATTAAAATCAAGATTTGCCGCGCTTCCTATCATAATGTTCGGAGGATCTCCTATAAGAGTCGCTGTACCGCCGAGATTTGATGCTATTGCGCATGATATTACGAACGGAATCGGAGATATTCCGAGTTCGACTGCAATCAATATTGCAACAGGAGTTATTATCATTACTGTGGTGACATTGTCAAGAAATGCAGAAAATAATGCAGTGATAAGCGAGAGGAGTATCATTATATTAACAGGCTTTCCCCGTGAAATCTTCGCCGCTTTAATCGCAACATACTGAAAGAGTCCGGTCTTTTTTGTAATTCCCACTATTACCATCATGCTTATAAGAAGAAAAATCACATTCCAGTCAATTGAAAGAAATGCAAGCTCTTGAGAGACAAAATGAAGAACCATGAATAATGCTCCGCCTAAAAGAGATAGTATTGTCTTATTGAATTTTTCTGTTGATATCAATATAAATATAATTACAAACAGAATGACGCCGATTATAGACTGATATCCCATTTTTCAGCTCCTCAAAATCTTATTTAAAATATCCATGTAGCTCACAACACCCACAATGACATTATCTTCCACCACAGGAATCTGTCTTTTATTGTTCTGAGTCAGTTCAAATGCCGCCTCAATCACAGATGAATTTTTTGAGAGAACAACAGTGGGCTTCTTCATAATATTCTTGACAGGTATTTCGTCTTCATGCTGTAAAAAACCGTCAAAGGGTTCAAGAGTGTTCAGGAACCTCAAATTGCTGAGCATCTGCGCGTAATTCGGTATTCCAGATTTTATAACATCGAGGACAGTCACTTCTCCTGCCATTCTACCGTCTTTAACTACAGGTATATAGCTTGTATTATGCTTGAACATCAAATCAATAAGCTCTTTAATGTTTGAATCAGGACTTATGCTGATAATATCCTTTGACATGATGTCTTCAATTGTGAGGTTTTTCTTGACCAAAAATTCTCTCTCTCTCACGAAATCTATAAAATCCGCCCCATTCTTTGCAGTCTTCAATTTTTTGAAAAAATCTTCGTCTTTAAGAATCTGCGCAAAGGCGGATAGAACATTCAAATATAAACCGGATGCTGTATTTGATGCAAGAATAAGAGTTATCATCTTTGCATTTAAAGCATTCGGGAAAGAAGGGATGCCCACAATTATTATGAAATCTTTAAATTCCTCGACTCTCACATGAGGCACAAACAAGCCGCTGTCAAAAACAGTAGAGGATATCGCCTCTCTCTCCATGATTTTTTTAAATAGAGAGTCTTTGTCAATTTCATATTTGTAATATTTGTATGCTTCATTGAGCATATCCTTAATAACCTGCTCTTTGCTGTCAGCCCTGCAGTCTATCTTTACAAGAACGGGATTCAATAGACTTGCGAGTTTCATAAGACCTCCAAGTTTCATTTTTCGTGATATTCTACCCTCATTGTGCATAATGTCAATAGAGTGATGTTTTTGATTCTATCCTGCAATTAACAGAGGAATAGGCGCACAGGGGATTGAAAATACATATATTTGACTTTTATATATTTATATGATAAAATAAAACATTATGAAGTATTTATTCGGCCCTGTGCCGTCGAGACGGCTGGGTTATTCATTAGGTATTGACCTTGTACCCCCCAAAACATGTACTTTTGACTGCATTTATTGTGAAGTTGGAAAGACAACCAATCTTACTGTTGAGAGGCAGGATTTCAATAATTCAAAAGATATAATCCAAGAGACAAAGGATTTTCTGTCAAAATATACAGGGAGAATCGACTTCATAACCTTTACCGGCTCCGGAGAGCCCACTCTTAATATTAAAATGGGATATATAGCAGATGAGATAAAAAAAATCACATCCATTCCTCTTGCACTTATAACAAACACAGCCCTGTTCAGCAGGGAGGATGTTAGGCGCGAAGCAATGAAATTTGATGTGATTTTACCCTCTCTTGATTCAGTTATTGATGATTCATTCAGAGAAGTAAATAGGCCACATAAAAAAATCAAATTAAATGATGTGATAAACGGATTGTCATTATTTGCTGATGAATACAAGGGGAAGATTCTTCTTGAAATACTCTTTGTCAAGGGAGTGAATGACTCTGATAAAGAGATAATGGCGCTAAGAAGAATTCTTGAAAAAATTCATGTTGACAAAGTTCAGATAAATACTGTTGTTAGGCCTCCCGCGTATTCAAATGCAAAACCTATAGATGAGAGTGACAGAGAGAGGATAAAGAATCTCCTTGGAGACAAAGTGGAGGTTGAACTTGCATTCAATGCCGGAATTGTTAAGAAAACGAATGCATCCGAAGATGATGTAAAGAGTATGCTTCAGAGGCGTCCCTGCACTTATGATCAGATTTCCTCTGCTCTCGGAATTCCGGGAGACGAGTTGAATATAATTATAAAAAATCTTGAAAAAGCAAATGTGATAAGAGTGGATAAATTCGGCGAAGAATTTTATTACAGCGTCAAAACAAATGAATGAAATATTGATATTAGGATTCATTCTTCTTGTAACAAAACTTGTGAGCGAGCTCTTCCTCCGCCTCAAAATGCCCACCGTAATAGGTGTTATACTATCCGGAATAGTCTGCGGTCCGCTTCTTAATATAATTCAAGTTGACAACAACATTCTTTTTCTCTCTGAACTTGGAATTTTATTTTTGATGTTTACAGCAGGTCTTGAAACGGATCTTGCAAATATGAAAAAACAGGGAAAGGCATCTCTTCTTGCGGCTTTTGCCGGAGTCTTTGCGCCTTTGGCAATGTCATTTTTGTTCATGTTTTTCGGAATGAGCATTAAGACATCCTATGTGATAGGACTCACTTTGACAGCCACTTCAGTCTCCATTACAGTAATGACACTCCTTGAAATAGGAAAGCTCAATACAAGAAGCGGCACCACAATACTCGGAGCGGCAGTTATAGATGATGTTATTGCAATCATACTGCTTACAGTCTCTTTCGTATTTTTGTTTCACTCCGGCAATATTTTTATGGTTATAGGCAAATTCGGCCTTCTTGCCGTTGTTATAATTGCAATATATAAGTATATAATAAATGGGGTATTAAGAATATCTTCAAAATTTAAGGCGCCGGATACTATATTAGCCGTATCTGTTATTTTCATGCTATTTCTGTCATACTTCTCAGAATCTATGGGGGTTGCCGGAATAACAGGTGCGTATGTAGCGGGAGTATCCATAACGCAGACCCATTTCAGAAGAAGGATAACCGAAGGGGTAAATACTATAGTAAATACTCTTTTTATATCAATGTTCTTCTTTGTTGTCGGACTTAAGACATCTCTGAATATGGGAGATCTGAACATTTTAATCACTGCGATTTTGATTGTGATATCAATTCTCGGGAAGGTCCTCGGTTCCGGAACAGCATGTCTTTTATCAGGAATGACTTTCGATGAATCTTTTAAGGTGGGAGTTGGAATGATACCGAGAGGAGAGGTGGGACTGGTCATTGCATCAATGGCATTCAACAATAATTTCATAGACCAGACAATATACAACTCATTCGTTATTATGATACTTCTCACAACTATGATAACGCCTATATGGCTCAACATTCTTTATAAAAAGAACAAATAGGAGGATGTATGTATCTTCTAATAGTTATATTGAACAATGAAAAGCACTTTGAAGACTTGCTTCAGGCGTATGTGGAAGTGGGTATAAGCGATGCAACGGTTCTTGAATCTCAATCAATAAACGACACGGTGGGTTCTCAGGTTCCGATTTTTGCTGGACTGAAATATTCAATGGGAGATTCAAAACCGTATTCAAAGACAATTTTATCCATTATCATTGATAAACAACAAGTTGATTATCTGGTGAAGATTCTTGACGACGCGGGTATAGACATAAATGAACCGGGGAGCATAAGAATTATGACTTTGAAACTTGACAATGTTTACGGAAAACCGAAGGAGTTTGATCTTGAATAAAATGTTTTTATTTTTAATTCTCTTTATTCCTGCAATATTGAGCGCCTATGTGACACAGGAGTATCTAGACTCGGAATACATTGTTGATGAATTTTCATCTTCATTCATAAGAGATGAATTTCATGATTTTCTCACAGGAGAGAACAGGGTCATAATTTCAGGAGGATGCTACAATGTCCAACAGCTGTCAATGAAATCAATGCTCAAGCTGTTAATACCGATAAGTTCAGTTGTGGATTTCAGATTGAATCAAGTTTATTATGATGATTTTGAATTTAATGAAAAGATTTTTAATTTCGGCCTCACTTTCCGCATATCGGATTTTGCGTATCTCGGATTTTTGGCGAATCCGACATTCTATAAAAAAGAATCGGATTTTTCTGTAATAGCAGGAATTTCAGGATACAACACAAAAAATACCGCAGTCTTCACATTCGATAATTTCGATAATGATTATTCCCACAAGGATTGGAATGAAATTCTTACTTATCCGAGGATATATATTAAACAGCCTTATTCACTCTACCTTGAATCAACAGGCTATCTCAAAAAACTCTCATTCTACACTCTATTTTTCAGAAGGTTTTCTTCATCTGAAGAGCATTATCATTTTGATGCGTCTCTTGATTCATTCATATATGACTATAAAGCCGACTCTGCGGTGATGTTTCTCACAACAGGATACAGATATTCAAAAGAGATGAAGAAAATAGAATTTGAAGCTGGATGCGCAATGACAGCCCTTCTTATGGAGAATGCGTATTCAAATTCTTCCTATTCCTCTGATGAAAACGATAAGAGAATAAACCTATCAGGATATCTGACAGGGAGAAAAAATAATTTTATAGGAGAAATTTACGGCCAATTCGGAAGAAGGATTGTGGATTCTCTCTATGAAAAGACAGACTGGCTCATTTCAGCCGGAACTCAGTATAGATGGAGATTTATAGATATTTCTCTTAAGCAGGCATTCTCAAATCTGAATTCTGTTATTCTTCCCGATTCCATACTCAAAGATTCTCCGCAGTCGCGCCTCATTCTCACACTGACATACCGCATAAATGAGAATGCTCATTTTACCGCAAGGAAGGGTTTTGAAACAGACAAGAGGGATATTGAGAATGGAGGAAAGTATTTCTTCTATGACAAAGGGTATATACAGTTTTACATGAATTTCGATAATTTTCTAAAAAGGGGATAGTATGGACAAGTTTGTAATCAAAGGCGGAGTCAAGTTAAAGGGAGAATTATCCGCATCAGGTTCGAAGAATGCTGTTCTTCCTATTATGGTTGCATCTCTTCTCTCATGCGGAAAGAGTGTGATCAGAAATGTGCCTGATGTCGAAGATGTGAGATATATGATAAAGGTTTTAGAGTATCTTAAGGCGAAGGTTGATTTTAATAATCACACTCTTGTGATTGAAGTGCCTGAGAAATTGAATTTCAAAGCTCCGTATGACCTTGTGAGAAAGATGCGCGCATCATACTATGTGATGGGAGCGCTTCTTGGAAGATGCAATAAAGTGGATGTCTCTCTCCCCGGCGGATGCGCAATAGGAGAGAGGCCTGTCGATTTGCACATAAAGGGCTTCGAACATCTCGGATGCAAAATAACTCTTGAACACGGATATATAAAGGCAAGGACGAGAAAATTGAAGGGTTCCGACATGTTCCTCGAAGGAAGCAAGGGCCCGTCAGTGGGGGCAACCATAAATGTCATGATGGCGGCATCTCTTGCTGGGGGAAAGACAGTCATAAGAGGCTCTGCAATAGAGCCTGAAGTAGGAGATGTAGCGCATTTTCTTAATGCTATGGGAGCAAAAATTACAGGAATAGATACATCAATAATTGCAATAGAGGGTGTTGAAAAACTTCATCCTGTTGATTTTTCAGTGATTCCCGACAGAATAGAGGGGGCGACTCTTCTTACTGCGGCAGCAATAACAGGCGGAGAATTATATCTTAAAAACTGCAATCCGAATCACATGAGCTCGGTTCTTGAAAAATTCAGGGAGATAGGCCACAATGTGAAGACAGACAATAAAACCGTATATTTGAAAGCAGTAAAAAATCTGAATCCTGTTGAGATAAATGTTCTTCCGTATCCTTTCTTTCCCACGGACATGCAGGCGCAGTTCACATCCCTACTCTCTCTTGTAAACGGCATGTCTGTGATAACGGAGAATATTTTTGAAAAGAGATATATGCATGTTCCAGAACTTGCGAGAATGGGGGCCGATATTTCAATTGACGGAAATAAAGCAATAATAAGAGGTGTGAAGAAGCTCTTGGGAGCTCCCACAATGGCATCGGATTTGCGCGCCTCTGCGGCTCTTGTTCTTGCGGCTCTTGCGGCAAAGGGGGAGAGTGAAGTAAAGAGAATATACCACATTGACAGAGGATACGAATCCATAGAAAAGAAACTGAGAAAAATCGGCGCTCAGATAAGGAGAGCAGAGGAATGAATTCCAAAAAAATTGTTTATGTCGGAAATGTTCCTATTGGAGGCGGATTCCCAGTAGTGATTCAGTCAATGACAAACACCGACACATTAAACAGCAATGCGACATTGAAGCAGGTGAGACGGCTGTATGAAAGGGGAGCTCAGATTGTCCGCGTCTCATATCCTGATATTTCCCATAGAGAGTCGATGAAAAAAATAATTGAAGGCTCTCCGTGCCCTATAATAGCGGATATTCATTTTGATTATAAACTTGCATTAAGCGCAATTGAAATAGGAGCGCATAAAGTGCGCATAAATCCGGGGAATATGCCGAAAAAGCATCTTCTAAAAATAATCAGAGCGGCAAAAGAGAAAAATATTCCCATAAGAATAGGAGTGAACAGCGGGTCTCTTGAAAAGGATATACTTAAAAAATACGGACATCCGTCTGAGGATGCTCTTGTCGAATCAATGCAGCGAGCAGTCAAATTTTTTGAAGAGAACGGATTCTATCAGCTTATTCTCTCTGTAAAATCATCTGATGTTATGTCGATGATAAAGACAAACATGATGCTTAAAAAAATATTTGATTACCCGATACATCTCGGGGTGACTGAAGCGGGGGGGCTTTTGAGGGGAAGCGTAAAAAATTCAATAGGAATCGGCAATCTTCTTCTAAATAATACAGGCGACACGATCAGGGTCTCTCTTTCGGATTCTCCTCTTTATGAAGTGGATGTTGCAAAGATGATTCTCCGCTCAATACATATAAACAGCAATTCTCCGGACATTATTTCATGCCCCACATGTTCCCGCACCACATTCGATGTGATAGGCGCGCAGAAAATAATTGAAAAGAGGCTTGAAAAATCCAATAAGAATATCACTGTTGCGATTATGGGATGCGTTGTAAACGGCCCGGGCGAAGCGAAAGAGGCGGATTTGGGGATAACCGGAAGCAGTGAGATGGGAATAGTGTTCAAAAAAAATAAAATAATATTCAGGGGGTCTAAAAAAGATGCCCTGAAGGTTCTATTAAAAGAGGTGGATAATTATGGAACGCAAGATTAAAATTGTCCAGAGAGTGCTTAAAGATCATGAGATGCTTCTGCTTGACAATCCTCAGGAGGTCTTTGACTTGGCTGGATTCAAAACATCCTTTAATCTCGGCGAGTATGATGCAAGCATGCTTCTTGGAAGAAAAAAAGTCTTCATTGTGTGCGACCAGCTCTTATACCCGTATATTGAAAAAATCAGCGGAGTAAATGTTGTTAAGGGCGATTCCTTTGAATATCTCAAGAACAACAAACTTTTTGTAACAGAGTGGAAGAAGATTCTCAAAGAGAATAAGATAACAAAACTCGGTCTCGTCAACATGTCGCTTGAAGGAGCATTCAGGGAGTTCAATACATTCCATTTTCTCTCTCCATCAAGAACTCTCGGAAAAATCAAAGAGGGCAAAGAGATTCTCGAAATTAAGAGTCTCGCAAAAACAATGAAGAGAATATTTACATCAGCTGAAAAGTTTCTTGTCAAAGATATGACTGACATAAACCTACGGAATATGATTGATGAAGAGATTTACTCATTAGGGTGCGACAGAAGATATCTTCCCACTTATGTTGGGTTCGATGCAAAATCAATATATCCCACATTAAGCGCCGATACACTGAAGAACGGATCCCTTGTTTTGATAGATGCAGGAATTATGAAGAAAGGCATAGGGCTCTCATACTCTTCGACACTGAAATTCGGAGCCCCTTCCAAAGAAAAAGAAAAGTTATACAGAACCGCGAAGGACGGACTTGAAGTTATTCTTTCAAAGATAAATAAGAGCAGTTCGCCTCTAAATGCGGATATGGCATACAGGGAATTCCTTTCAAGGCATAAGTTTTTGAATAATTCTCTTGAGTATGCAGTGTCATTCATCGAGTCTGCGCAGGGAGGAGAAGTAAACTCGGTTACGGACTCTTCCGGGTTCGCAGAGGGGCAGATAGTGAAGGCGACATCATCAATTTTCATTCCCGGAATAAGCGGAGTGAGAATAGAAGGCATTGTGCTTGTAAAAGGAAAATCACATGAAAAAATATTATAGTATTTTCATTATCTCTCTTGTTCTCTTTGTTTCATGCTCCAATGAAGATTATGCTTCATTGGTTGAAAAAAAGGAATATGAGAAGGCATTCAGCTTGTCTGCTGAAAGATTCAATACAACCGGAGATGCAGAGCATCTGAAAAATGCGCTCTTTGCCGCGAATGAGTATCTTGAAGACGCAAAATCCGCTCTGCCTCTTCTTGAAAAATATTTTTCGGAAAACAAGTCATTCTTAGGAATTGAGAACCTCGCTTCACTGACATTTTACAACAGTGCTCTCACTTACTACAGAACCGACAAGTATGATTCTGCTATTTTCTATGCTTCAAAGGCTTTTGAAATCAGAAAGAATTATGCAAAGGCGCTCCTTCTCATAGGAAAAGCAAAGGTGAGGGGAGGAGATATGAAAGAGGGATATTCTGACATAAAAGCCGCTCTTGCAATAGATTCGACTCTGACCGACGGATATACATTTTTAGGAAACATACATTTCATAAATGAAGAATTTGAACAGGCAGTATATTTTTACAGAAAGGCGGTCTCTGTAAATCCGCTATATTATGAGGGTTGGATGAATTTGGGAGAATTGCTCATGGCGATGAAAAAGCAGAAAGAATCCGCAGACTGCTACAGAGAAGCATTATCCATTGATTCCATGCGCATTGATGCGTATGACAGACTGATAAATATTTTTACCTCCACAAACAAAATGGATTCTGTTTTGAAATATATGGACATATATCAAAAGAAGACCGGAGTAAATTTGAAAGTCAAATGATACTTCCAATAGGCAATACAGGCTCCATAAGGCGTCTGCCGTTTATCTCCCTGTCTCTTATACTGCTGAATGCAGTAATATTCTTTGCAATGCAACCTTCAGTCATCAGAGATAATGACGCAGTCTATCAGTCTTATTATGAATATCTCAATCTTGTTGCGATGAATATGGAGATGAGGGGCATGGATTCGTTTGATTCCGAATTGCTCGCAGAGGAGATGAAAAATCCGACAATAAGCGAAGGCGATTCTCTTTATTATGATATTCTGTCAGCAAAAGAATCATTTGAAGAGGCAAATAAAAATCACCCATTTTCGAGATACGGAGTTTCAAAGAACAATCTGAGCATAAAGACTCTCTTCACTTCAATGTTCGTCCACGCGGACATAATCCATCTGGTGGGAAATCTCTGGTTTCTGTTTCTCCTCGGATTCAATATCGAAGACATTTACGGCAGAATGAATTATCTGATATTCTATATACTTTCGGGAATAATCTCATCATTTATATTCATCGCTTCAGTGACAGAGGATCCACAGCTTTCTCTTATAGGAGCATCAGGCGCGATAGCTGGAGTTATGGGGGCATTCCTTGTAAAACTCTACAAAACAAAAATAAAATTCTTTTACTGGCTCTTCCCGATAAAACCTCTTTACGGAACCTTCTTTATCTACGCAGGATTGTCTCTCCCTATATGGTTCTTACAGCAGATATTCGAGAGCGCTTCCAATTCCACTTCAAATGTCGCCTTCATGGCGCATATAGGCGGATTTCTCTTCGGAGCAATTGTCGCGATGATTTTATCCGCAACAAAGATAGAGGAGAGATTCATATCGCCTAAAGTGAATGAAGCGTCAAATCTTTTAAAGATGAATAAAGAAGAGGAGGACGGCGTTGAGGCGTATTTGGATAATGATTTTGAGAGAGCAAAAAAACTTCTCTTGTCCAATTTTGAAAAGAGGCGCACATATTCGGCTTTTGTGCCTCTCTTTGTTTCATTGAAAAAACTTAATGATAATGCAATAGCGCAGAGGGTTATGAATATTTACATTGAAGAACTCAATAAATCCAAGGATTCCTCAAAAATCAATGAAATCTATGAAGATATAAAAAATGCAGGCATCTTTGATTCTGTAAACAGCACTGCAAAGCTTGTGTTCGCAAAGCGCCTCAAAGACAGCGGAAACATAGATGCCGCGCGGGAAATATTTAAGAGTGTCGCAGAGAGGGAAAAATATACAATACTCGGATACAAGACTATGATGACTGCTTTTGACGAGAATATAATATTTGAGGGAATTGATGATATGGCGTCGGATTACATAAATCATGAGGGTGAAAATCTCGATGATATAAAGCAAAATCTGATAAGGAGAAAAAATGAACAGAAATGAAGCTCTTGAATTGGTCAAAAAGAGAGTTGACAATAAGAATCTGATAAAACACATGCTTGCATGTGAGGCATGCATGAAGGGGCTTGCGCGCCGCTTTAATGAAGATGAAGAGAAGTGGGGATTGGCTGGGCTTCTGCATGACCTTGATTATCCGGAGACAGTCAATGACCCTGCAAAGCACGGATTTGTAACTGTGGAGATGCTTAAGGAATACGGCATAGAAGAGGATATTCTCAATGCAATACTGGCGCATCCCGGGCATAAGACATTAGAGACTCTTATGGAAAAATCTTTGTACTCCATTGACCCTCTCACAGGGCTTATTGTCGCGGCTGTTTTGATGCACCCTGAAAAGAAAATTTCGTGTGCAGATACGGAGTTCATAATGAGGAGATTCAAAGAGAGACGATTCGCGGCAGGAGCAAACAGAGAGCAGATATCGGCAATATCCGACACGGGAATAACTCTTGAGGATTTAATAGGAATATGCATAGAGTCAATGAAGGGAATATCGGAGGAATTGGGATTATGAAGATTCTTCAGACATCTCCTATTCCTCTGGATACAAAGTCTCTCCTCTCATCTTTAGGAATTGAAGTTGAAATGGGAAACGGCATGATGACTAAAGAGGAGATAGCGGAATCAATAAAGGGAAAGGACGGAATTATTTGTCTTTTAAGGGATAAAATAGATGCTGATGTGATAAATTCGGGAGCTGATTTGAAAATAATTGCAAATTATGCTGTGGGATACGACAATATTGATATAAATCTCGCAAAGGAAAAATCCATATTTGTGACAAACACTCCGAATGTTTTGACTGACACAACCGCTGACCTTGCATTCTCTCTTCTTCTCTCTTCTGCAAGAAGAATCGCTGAAGCAGACAGATATGTGAGGAGGGGTGATTTTCATGGGTGGAAGCCCGATGAAATGCTCGGATGCGATGTTAATGGAAAGACATTGGGCATATTCGGATTCGGGAGAATCGGACAGGCTGTGGCAATGAGGGCAAAAGGATTTTCAATGAGAATTATTTATACAGGCAGTGAAGATAAAAATATAGAAGGATGCGAATTTGTTGATTTTGAAACACTTCTTAGGGAATCCGATTTTATTTCACTGAATGCCTCTCTCAATGAAAAAAGCAGGCATAGCTTTACAATTAGGGAGTTTTTAAGAATGAAGAGAAGCGCAATAATAATAAATACTGCGAGGGGAGCTCTCATCAAAGAGGATGATCTGGCTGAAGCTCTTGAAAAGAGAATCATAAGATATGCGGGGATAGATGTGTATGAATTTGAGCCGAAGATAAATGAGAAGCTTTTGAATCTTGAGAATATCATTCTTGCTCCGCACATGGGGAGCGCGACTGAAGAGACAAGAAAGAGGATGGCGGAAATCTGCATTGAATCAATAAAAGAAGTTTTGATAAATAAAAGGAGGCCGTCTTCATGCGTAAACTGATTATAATCGTCATAATATCCGCATTATTCATTGCATGCTTTCCTGACCCGTTTTTTTCTCTTGATAAGGCAGACCATTTCATGACTGCTCTTGTAATGACAGCCGCATCTTCAATGGCAGTGATGAACATAACTGATGCTGATGAGAGTGAGACAAAAATTGTTTTAATGTCCGCCGCCCTTCCTATCTTTTTCTCATTTTCGAAAGAGGCGTATGACGGGCTTTCAAAGTCAGGAACAGTCTCCTATAAGGATTTGATATATGATTTTGCCGGAATAATCGTCGGTTTAATAATAGTGAGGTGAAAATGCTGTTCAGTAAAAGCAAAAAAAAGACAAATGAGAGTCTGCTTAAAGTGGATCTCTCTCCAGCTCAGATGTTTTACACAAATGCTCTTTCAATAGAGGCATTGGTGAATGTTCTTGAAAGAAAAGGAATACTCAATAAAGAGGAAGTCCTTTCGGAGATAAAGAAAATCGGAGCAGAAAGAAAAAATAAAATGGAGGAACTGGATGAACATATCAAAAAGAGTTGACTCAATGCAGGAGTCTCCCATAAGGAAGCTCCTCTCATACTCTGATGACGCAAAGAGCAGGGGAATAAAGGTGTATCATTTGAATATAGGACAGCCTGACATACCCACTCCGAAATCTATTTATGATGCGATAAAGAATTATTCCGAACATGTGCTGGCATACGGTCCGTCGCAGGGACTTAAAGTCGCGCGCGACACTGTGGCGGAGTATCTGAATGCGATGGATTACAATGTTGATTCAAAGGATGTCTTTATCACCACCGGCGGTTCAGAGGCGATAATCTTTGCAATGATGGTCGCGGCGGATGAGGGAGAGGAGATAATAATTCCGGAGCCATTCTATACGAATTACAATGGATTCGCATCAATGGCTGGAGTCAAAATTGTGCCTTTGACGACGAGGGTTGAAGACGGGTTTCATCTTCCCGATGAAAAGGAATTTGAAAAAATAATAACTCCCAAAACAAGAGCGATTCTCGTCTGTTCTCCGAACAATCCTACAGGAACCATATTCACGAGAAAGGAGATGGAGACAGTCGTGAAGCTTGCCAAGAAGCATAATCTGTACATACTGTCGGATGAGGTTTACAGAGAATTTGTATTCGACGGAAAGAAACACACATCAATACTTGAGATAGAAGATGCAAGGGAGATTTCAATAATGATGGATTCAATTTCAAAGAGATTCTCTGCCTGCGGAGCAAGAATCGGATATCTTGTTTCAAAGAATCCTGAAATAATGAAGGGTGTGATGAAGCTCGGACAGGCCCGTTTATGTCCGCCCACGATTGAGCAGATAGGAATGATTGAAGGATACAGGAATATGAAGCTCTTCATGCCTGATATGATAAAAGAATATCAGGATAGGAGAAATGTTGTGTATGAGAGTCTGAAGAAGATGAACGGAGCATTCACGAGAAAGCCGGAAGGCGCATTTTATGTTGTGGTGAAGCTCCCCATAGATGATGCCGATAATTTCGCAAAGTGGATGCTGACTGATTTTCAAATTGACGGCAAGACCGTTATGGTGGCTCCTGCGAATGGATTCTATGCAACAGAGGGCATGGGAAGAGATGAAATAAGAATCGCTTATGTTCTCAATTCCTCCGACCTGAAGGACGCGGTAGAGATTCTCTCAAAGGGAGTATTGGAGTATAACAGGAGGAAGAATGGATAGAATAATATGGGATAATCCCGTATCATCTTATCTTCTTTTCCTCGTCGCTCTTTTTTCTGCAATAATAATTTCTTTTGTAATCTTCTTTTTCACAAAGAGATTCAAAGGAAAAATTATCAGGAGAGTTAAATCAATCATTATCATAATTGTCATCTCCCTCTCTCTTCAGATAGCCAGCGGATTCTTTGATATGTCGACTGACATGCACCATTATACATTTTTGGCGGCAAAAATATTGTATGTTATTTCATTTACATGGCTTTTAATAAAGCTCTCATACTTCGGGATAGAGCGGATATATAAAATGAAGCACATTGCCGAATCAATGCATTTTACACATCAGGTTGTAAATCTTCTTAAAAAGGCTTCTTTTCTATTTTTGTCAGTCATTGCTCTAACAATGGTGTTAAACCTTCTCGGATTCAATGTATTCTCCCTTGTGACAGGCCTTGGAATCGGAGGCCTCGCCGTTGCTTTAGGAGCGCAGGAGATACTCGCGAATATCATCGGAGGAATAACCATATTCATCTCCGGACTAATCAAGCAGGGTGATTTTGTGGAAATAGAAAGCCATTCCGGATATATACATGCAATAGGAATGAGGACAACAAAGATTATGAGGCTTGACGGGAAGATGGTTATTATTCCGAACAGCCATATAATGAAGACAACAATAATCAATCACACAAGCGACAGCGGAGTGATTCAGACTTATGTTCTGCCACTTCAGTATTCCATGAATGCCGAGCAGATAAAGAGAGCTTCTGATATTGTGAGAGAGATACTTGAAAAGGACGCAAGAATAACAGACAAAAAATCAATATCCGTCGGTTTCTATAAATTTGATGTTTATGCTTTGAATTTGTATGTATCATTCTCAATAACGGATATTTCCTTGGCAGGAGAGATAAAAGAGGATTTTCATTATCTTGTGAAACACAGATTTGATTCTGAAAAAATCAATTTCGCGTATCCCACTCAGACAATAAAAATAGCAGATAAAAACCAATAATAGGAGTCAAGATGAATAAGGAATTTTTAAAGAAGACTGACACGGAGGTCTTTGAAGCAATTTTTAATGAAGAGACAAGACAGAAGGAGAAGCTTGAACTGATAGCTTCGGAGAACTTTGTTTCAGAGAGTGTTTTGGAGGCGATGGGAAGCGTAATGACAAACAAATACGCAGAAGGATATCCGGGCAAAAGGTATTACGGAGGATGCGAGTTTGTGGATGTGGTTGAGAATCTTGCGAGAGACAGAGCAAAGAAACTATTCGGCGCAGAGCATGCCAATGTCCAGCCGCACTGCGGCTCTCAGGCGAACATGGTCGCTTACTTTGCATTTTTGAAGCCGGGAGACACATTCTTCGGACTCAATCTATCGCATGGAGGGCATCTGACTCACGGGCATCCTATAAGTTTTTCCGGAATGCTCTATAATGCAGTTCATTACGGAGTGGAGCAGGATACAGAGGTCATAGATTATTCAAAATTAAAGGAAATGGCAAAAGAGCACAAGCCGAAGATGATAATAACAGGAGCATCGGCATACCCTCGCACTCTTGACTTTCCAAAGTTCCGTGAAATATGCGATGAAGTGGGAGCAAAGCTTGTGGTTGACATAGCGCATATAGCAGGCCTTGTCGCCGTAGGAGTGCATCCGTCGCCTGTGCCTTATGCTGACATTGTAACGACAACAACGCATAAGACTCTCAGAGGACCGAGGGGAGGAATGGTTCTATGCAAACAGCAGTATGCCGCTGATGTTGACAAAGCATTATTCCCCGGAATACAGGGCGGACCATTGATGCATATAATCGCCGCTAAAGCAGTGGCATTCAATGAGGCATTACAGCCGTCATTTATAGATTATCAGAAGCAGGTGCTTAAAAATGCTCAGGCTCTTGCGTCTGCTCTTGTAAAACTCGGATACCGTCTTGTTTCAGGCGGAACAGACACACACTTAATGCTTGTCGATTTGAGGCCGAAAAAAGTAACAGGAAAAGTTGCGGAGAAGGCATTGGATAAAGCCGGAATAACAGTCAATAAGAACACTATTCCGTTTGACCCGGAGAAGCCGTTTGTAGCATCCGGAATAAGGCTGGGAACACCGGCAATGACAACAAGAGGAATGAAAGAGAAAGACATGGAGAAGATTGCATTATTCATAGACAGAGTGATTCTGAGCATAGAGAATGAAGAAGAGATAAATAAGATAAAAGACGAAGTGAAGGAATTCACCTCATCATTTAAAATGTTCGCATGGTAACAAGGAGTATTTATGGCAGTAATAAAACCGTTCAAGGGAATCAGACCCGTAAAAGAGAAGGCAAAGGATGTGTGCGCTCCGCCTTATGACACATTAAATGTAAAAGAGGCGCGCGACATGGTCAAGAAGAACAAATATTCATTCCTTCATGTCGAAAAATCCGAGATAGATTGTCCCGATTCGTATGACGTGCATGATCAGAGGATATTCGACAAAGGAAGGGAGAATCTCGAAAAGATGCTCAAAGAGAGGGTTATGATGCAGGATAAAGAGGAGTGCTTATACATTTATAAGCAGATAATGGGAAAGCACACTCAGACCGGAATTGTAGCAGGAGCATCAGTGGACGATTACATAAGTGATGTGATAAAGAAGCATGAGAACACGAGAGAGGATAAAGAGATAGAGCGCGCTATGCACATTGACACAATTGACGCAAATACGGGATGTGTGTTCCTCACATACAGAAAGAGAGCTGAGATAAATGAAATTGTCGAGAGAGTGATGAAGGAATCAAAGCCGGAGTATGATTTCATTGACGAATTGAATGTGCGCCATATCTTTTATGCAGTCAAAGACAAAAAGACTATTGATGAGATTGTGAAGATGTTTGCAAAGATTGAGACTTTGTATGTGGCTGACGGACACCATCGCTCTGCCGCGGCTACGAGGATAGCATTAAAGAGAAGAAAGGAAGAAAAATCAAAATCAAAGACAGCGGAATATAATTATTTTCTTTCAGTCATATTTCCGGATGACGAGATGCTCATTATGGATTACAACAGAGTTGTGAAAGACCTTAATGGAATGTCAAAGGAAAAATTCATTAAAGAGCTTGAGAAGAAGTTTTTTGTGCAGAAGATAAAAATCATGCAGAAGCCTGTGAAGATTCATGATTTTTCAATGTACATTGACAAAGAATGGTACACTTTGAGGGCAAAGGATGAAATCATAGAGAGAAGGGATTTTATTAAATCTCTTGATGTGTCGATTCTTCAGGAGAATGTCTTAAATCCACTTCTCGGAATTGAAAATCCGCGCACTGACAAGAGGATAAATTTTATTGGCGGAATAAGGGGCATTGAGGAGCTGAAAAAGCTTGTGGACTCAAAAGAATACAAGGTTGCATTTGCTCTTTATCCGACATCAATGGAGCAGTTGATGAATGTGTCGGATTCCGGCAAAGTGATGCCTCCCAAATCGACTTGGTTTGAGCCGAAGCTTAGAAGCGGTATTGTAATTCACAAATTATCATAGACTGCGGTTTTTTGAAAAGTAGGGGCGGACCTGTGTGTTCGCCCGTCAGAATCAAATAAAATGTTGTATTATTGTTAATTGAATGTATTTGATTTTACTCTTGCATTTTAACCATAAACTATAAACTATTAACTCTTTTTTTGCGCATGGCTCACGGCGTCTTGTCTCGTGGCATGAAGCCCAGCGCTCATTCG
>DCUY01000078.1 GCA_002327905.1 Caldifarciminota bacterium UBA2202
CCGCGAGGTAAAAACACCATGTGCTGAAGCACAAAGCGAATGAGGATGTCATCACAAGGTAGCACATCATGTGGCAGGCAGAAATTGTTGGACTGCTCTTTGAGCACTCCAACTCTACTCCATCATGATACAGCTGCCGGGGATGATGTGCGAATGAGCGCCGGGCTTCTCGCCACCAAATATGTATTTTTTCTTTAATAAACGATATCTAAAAATGGTGTTTTTTGGAACCACCGTCCCTGAAAAAATATATTGCATTTTAAGAATGAAAATGTATAATAGTTTTATGGTAGAAATAATTTCTTCAATCACATCCTTCTCACTCTTCTTCATAACAGGCATCACAATAGCATTTATTATCAAAAAAAATGACAGTAGCGAAAATATATTCAAGACTATAGAAACACTCTTCTTCTCTTTAGCGCTTCCCTCAATTCTATTTGTGCAGATACTTAAATCGTATGACATGCAGAATCCTCTCTCTCTGCTTCCGAGACTTTTTCTCTTAGCATTAATAATAATCTTTGCTTCTGCGCTCTCAGTCTTTATCCTGCGCTTTACTGTAAAGAGGAGCTTATTCAAATCACTCGCTCTTTGCATCCTGATTCCAAATGCTTTTATGATACCCGTTCTCTTCATATATGATGATATGGGATTATCAAATTCCGTCATGTCTCTCTATGCGATCTTCTCAATATTCTTTATTCCGGCATATTTGACTGCAATGCGCCTCTTCGGCAGAATCAAGTCAAACAAAGAGGCATTGAAGAAGTCATTATCACTTATATTCATCTCACAGGTTCTTGCTCTCTTCATATCAGCGACCTCTCTTTACAATTATCTTCCTTGGATGATATATATACAATTCGAAACCATTCAGCTATTGACAATTCCGCTGATAGTTCTTCTTTTGGGATTTTACCTGATAAAATCCCTTCCGCATCTGAGAGAGATTGATTTTCAGAACACGGGAATCTTCCTTCTTCTGAAGCATATTCTGATTCCCCTCATAACATTCATATCAATATACATCTTCAACATAGAATACAAATTTGCAGTGTCATTACTTCTTATCGCATCTTCGCCTATGAACCCCATATTTCTTGAAGAGAATGAAGACAAAAAATCATCTCATCAGATATTTTTCTTTTCAATGCTCTGCTCAGCACTGCTCATACCGTTAAGCATGTATCTTCTCAATCTTCTTTATTGATGTTTACTCTTGATTAACTTTTTTAAATAAGTAAAATATTAGAAATGATAGATATACATACGCATCTGCTTTACGGGCTTGATGACGGCGCTGAGACTCTTGACGAGACTCTTGCGATGCTTCGTCTCGCATCGAATTCCTCCACAAAGGAATTGATTTTCACTCCGCATATTGCGGAGGAATTCAAATTTCCTATAGACCTTGCTGTTGAAAAGTTCAAAGAGGTCAAAGAGGCATCTGCAAAAGCGAAGATTGACATAAAACTCCATCTCGGTTTTGAAGTGCGCCTTGACAAGGAAATATTCGCCAAGCATGAATTTGATTTTGAGAGACTCACAATAAATAAAGAGGAAAAATATATTCTTGTGGAATTTCCGTTTCTTGACATTCCCCCATATTACAAAGAGATAATTAAGTATATTACTACCTCGGACATTACACCGATTATAGTTCATCCTTTGAGAAACAGCAGAATTATTCAGAATCTTTCAATTATTAAAGAGCTCTGCTCCCTCGGATGTCTGATGCAATTCAATGCGGATGACACTCGCGACCCACGTTCGTCAGGCATACTTCTCCGGCTCTTGAAGCAGAATTTGGTGCATTTCATAGCATCTGATGCGCACTCGATTGACATGAGGCCCCCGATTTTATCCAATGCGTACAGATTCATAGAGAAGAGAGCGGGAAAAAAATATGCTGAAGGGCTCTTCATAGAGAATCCGCGCAAAGTTCTTGAAGGCGACATCATAGATGACTGGGGCTTGCAAAATGGCGGGTTTTTTGATAGAATTAAAGATATTTTTAACAGATAGGTGTAAATATGGAATTTCTCTATGAACTCTTGAATGAATCTCTCGTAAGATCTGATTTGAAATCTGCAAGCAAAAGCGATGTGATTGATGAGCTTGCCGAAATACTTGTTTCAAATGAGATAATCAAAGACAAAGTCTCCCTGATGGACAAGCTTGTCGAGAGAGAGAAAATCGAAACCACTGGTGTGGGGCACGGAATAGCTATTCCTCATGCAAGAACCGAGACAGTGAACGGTCTTGCTCTCTGTTTCGGAGTTTCGAGAGAGGGAATAGATTATGATGCACTTGACGGGAAGCCTGTCAATATTTTTTTCCTGATAGTATCCAATGAAGAGAACAAGAACAGATACATTCAGCTTCTCGCAAGAATATCGCGGATATGCAGAAAGGATTCCTTCAGAGAAAAAATCATGAACAGTGAAACAGAAAAAGAAATTATTTCAATATTCAGGGAAGAAGAAAAGTTCTAAATGCTCGAATGCGACATAGTCGTAGTGGGCGGGGGCCATGCAGGTATAGAGGCAGTTACAATAATAGAGCAATTATCTCTCAAAACAGCATTCATAACCCTTGATAAAAACAAAATCGGTTACCCTTCCTGCAATCCTTCAATCGGAGGAATAGCAAAGAGCCACCTTGTTTACGAGCTTGATGTCTTCGGAGGATTGATGCCCATTTTAACAGATTCTACGGGGATACACAACAAACTTCTGAATTCAAGCAAGGGACCTGCCGTCTGGTCTCTCAGAACACAGATTGATTCGGATGATTATCCGGCAGATGCATTGAAGAGAATATCCTCTTTTAAGAATACATTAATTGTGGAGGATGAAGTTTTAAGAATTGAAACTGATGAAAATAGAGTGACAGGAGTCGTATGCGAAAAGAGCGGATTCATAAAGGCAGAGGCAGTAGTAATAGCAACAGGAACATTTCTTGGCGGAAGAATATTCATAGGCCATGACTCATTTCCTGCAGGGAGATATTCTGAAAAAAATTCCCAGTTCCTCTCAGATTCACTTAAAAATCTGCGGCTCTCTTTAATCCGCTTAAAGACAGGCACTCCATCGCGCTCATACAGAGATTCAATTGATTTTTCAAAACTCGAGGAGCAGGCTGGAGAGGAGGAGACAGGTTCATTCTCTGTTCTATCAAATGATAAAACGCGGAATATTGAGAAATGTTTTATCGGGCATACGAATTTAAGGACGCATGAGATAATTAAAGATAATCTTCAGTCATCAGCTCTGTACTCGGGGCTTATAACAGGCATCGGACCCCGCTATTGTCCGTCCATTGAGGACAAGATAGTCAGATTTGCAGGAAGAGAATCGCACACTGTATTTATTGAGCCAATGGGTATTGAGAGCGAACTCATGTATATAAACGGCACATCATCATCTCTGCCCGAAGAGATTCAATATAAATTTCTCCGCACTATTTTGGGATTTGAAAATATCAGATTTTTCCAGCCGGGATATGCAATCGAGTATGATGCTGTTGATACGCGGGAGATAAAACCCACTATGGAGACAAAGAAAATCGAGGGATTATATCTTGCCGGGCAGATTAACGGAACAAGCGGATATGAGGAGGCGGCGGCTCAGGGCTTCACTGCAGGCCTCAACAGCGCTCTTAAAGTTTTAAGGAGAGATGAAATCATTTTCGACAGATATACGAATTACATAGGCGTATTAACTGATGATTTGGTGAAGAAGGAGATTAAGGAGCCGTACAGGCTCTTCACATCGCGCTCCGAGAACCGCCTCGCATTGAGACAGGACAATAATTTCGTCAGAATGATTCCTTATGCTGATAAAGTAGGATTGGACAATCCTTCGCTTACAAAATACAAAAAAATTAATGAAGAATATTTACTAATGAAGACTGAATTATTCAATGAGAAAGACGAACTCAAACAGAAATATAAAATTTTCAATGACCCGTCAAAGAGTTTTTTATCATTCAGAGATCAGTTTCCGGAACATTCAAGAAGAGCTCTCCTTGCAATGTACTCAGAGATAAAATATGCAGGATACATTGAGAGGTACAGGCGCACCACGAAGAGAATTCTATATTACAAGGACTATGAAATATCAAGCAAAGAGATTCTTCTATCATCAAATATTATTTCAAAAGAGGCAAAGGAGGTTATAAAAATTTCTGACATTCAAAAGGTAAGGGACTTGTTCGGGCTTATAGATCCGTCTGATATTGAAAATGTGATTTTAATTTTAAAGAAAAAATAGAATCAACTTCCGCAGGAGCATCCGTCATCGCATTTGTGTTTTGTGCAGGTCTTTGAAGATTCGATCTTCTTATCGCTTCCCTTTTTCTTATAGTCATTGACATAAAAACCGGATCCCTTGAATATGATATTGCTATTTTCGCTCAATTGCTTTGATGCCTTTGCTTTGCATTTCGGACATTTCACATTGGGGGTCTCTGACATTTTATGGAAGACATTGAAGACTGTCTTGCACTTTGAACACACATAATCGTAATTAGGCATATTGCTCCAAAGATAAGGCGGGCCTAAATGACCCGCCCTTATTTATCGTTTTATCAGTACATTCCGCCGTAGCCGCCGCCTGCAGGAGGCATAGGAGGCATCATCTTCTCATCCTCTTTCTTCTCTGCAATCATGCACTCAGTCGTGAGAAGGAGAGATGCTATTGAAGCCGCATTCTGAAGAGCTGTCCTTGATACCTTTGTAGGATCAATGACTCCTGCTTCATACATGTCCTCTATTTTGCCTGATATGACATTGAAGCCCTCAGTCTTCTTTGCATTCTTCACGTTGTTCATTATAACTGCGTCCTCTTCTCCTGCGTTTCTCACTATCATTCTGATTGGCTCTTCAAGAGCCTTCTTTATTATCTCTACGCCCATCTTTTCATCTTCATTTGCGCACTCTATCTTGTCGATGACTTTAAGAGTTCTTAAGTATGCTGTTCCGCCGCCCGGGACTATTCCCTCTTCCACTGCGGCTTTTGTCGCATGAAGAGCATCTTCCACTCTCGCCTTTCTCTCTTTCATCTCGACCTCTGTAGGCGCTCCCACATTGATTACCGCGACACCGCCGGAGAGTTTCGCCAAGCGCTCCTGAAGCTTCTCTTTGTCATAGTCGCTTGTTGTCTCTGCAATCTGCCTCTTAATCTGCGCAATTCTTGAATCAATGTCTGTCTTCTTTCCCTTTCCGTCGACTATTGTTGTATTCTCTTTGTCTATTGTCACTTTGTCTGCTGTGCCGAGGTCTTTAAGCTGTGCTGATTCGAGCTTCATTCCCTGCTCTTCAGCTATGACCTTTCCGCCTGTCACTATTGCAAGGTCCTGAAGCATCTCTTTTCTTCTGTCTCCGTATCCCGGCGCCTTCACTGCGCATGACATCAATGTTCCCTTGAGTCTGTTAACCACAAGTGTTGTCAATGGCTCGCCTTCGACATCTTCAGCTATTATAAGAAGCGGTCTTCCTGCCTGCGCAACCTGCTCAAGTATGGGAAGAACCTCTTTCATATTTCCAATTTTTTTATCAGTGATTAGTATGTAGGGCTTCTCAAGTTCAACAATCATCTTCTCCATGTTTGTTGCGAAGTAAGGTGAGAGGTATCCTCTGTCAAACTGCATTCCTTCCACAAAATCAAGCTCCATCTTATTTGACTTTCCCTCTTCAACTGTGATGACTCCGTCCTTTCCCGCCTTGTCCATCGCCTCTGCAATTATGTCTCCTATTGAAGAATCATTGTTTGCGGAGATTGAAGCAACCTGAGCTATCTCCTTCTTGTCTTTTGTCTCTTTTGACATCTTCTTGAGTTCTTCAATGACTGCCTCAACCGCTTTGTCTATTCCTCTCTTGATGAGAATAGGATTTCTTCCCGCTGTGACATTCTTCAAACCTTCTCTGTATATTGCCTGCGCCAAGACTGTTGCTGTTGTTGTGCCGTCGCCTGCGACATCGGATGTCTTTGATGCGACTTCTCTGACCATCTGGGCTCCCATGTTTTCAAACGGGTCTTCAAGGTCTATCTCTTTCGCAACTGTCACGCCGTCTTTCGTAATTGTCGGTGCGCCGTATTTCTTCTCTATTGCGACATTTCTTCCCTTAGGTCCCAATGTCACTTTCACTGCGTCTGCCAATTTATTTACGCCCTCAAGAATCTTCTTGCGCGCATCATCACCATAGATAATTTCTTTCGAAGCCATTATTACCTCCGTTATTTATTTTACTATCGCCAATATGTCTGTTGAATCCATAATCAGATAATCAACTCCGCCTATCTCTATTTCGGTTCCTGAATATTTGCCGAAGAGAATTATGTCGCCCGGCTTTACATCAGCATCTTTTCCGTCAACTTTTTTTGATGCAGCGATTACTTCACCCTGCTGAGGTTTCTCTTTTGCCGTGTCAGGAATGATTATCGAACCCTTCTTGACTTCTTTTTCTTCCAGCCTCTTGATAAGCACTTTGCCATTGAGGGGCTGAATCTTATTCTCCTTCTGTGTCATAAAAATACCTCCTTATAGTTATTTTATGTTTACAACATTTAACCCATTAAATGGTCTTATAATTTAACTGATATAGCAAAAATGTCAAGAGGAAAATTGCATTATAATAAAACTCCCTTCTTTTTTTATCCTTTCCTTTTCCTCTTAACCATCGTCTATATAAATACTTATATGGGGGACGGTGTATCATTTTTATCATGTTTTTTTGACGCATAAATTTAAAAATCTAATTATTAAAAATAGCTTTAGTTCTTCACTGCATTCAAAAACCAGAATTTTAAAAATAGGTTATAGAATATTTGCTATTTTTTCCTCATCGGACATGAGGAACAGGTCATTTTTTCATTCTTGTCTATTCGTATTTTAATATGATGAGTCTTTTCTGCATATTTTAATATATGTATAATCATCTCTCGATCAATCTTAAACTTACGCATCACTTCACTCAATGAAACCATTTTGTTTATTTTTATATATTCGATTATTTCTTCAAACATTTTTTGTTTGAGCAAGAACTCTGTCTTCTAAAACCACCCTCTGCAAGAAGATCAGTTTTATCTGAATAAAGAGTTTTATTGTTTGCGTTAAATTCTAATTTCAATTTCAAAGGAAGTTTTACTAAATAGATAACTTTATAGCGTAAGCAATAATATTTTTCTTTGCTTTTTTTCATTTTAAAAGAAATCAAAAGATGAAATGCAGTTATTGTTGATTTTAAAACAGTTTCCAATGAAACATCACTTAATGTTTCTTCTATAAAGTCTTTTCCGATTATTTTCAGTAATCTTTTTTTGTCTTTAGCTTTCATATATTCGCGTTAATGAAATTATTTCACATTAATAGATTCCTCATAAACAACGATCAAACCTCCATCTTCATACATTCTTCTATTATCTGAATTGAATTCATATTCTACATCGCACAACAAGTTTCTTGCATCTAATATTTTAATATCATCAGTTTTATAAACTCCAGACTCTATTTGAACAATTGAATATGCAAAAATTAAATGATATGCATCCTTAGTCACTTTGAAATCTGTATTTGGAGACAAATAGAAACTTCGCCGAGTAGTATCAATATTCTTCATGTTATAAGTTTTACATTCAATATAAAAATCTTTGCCATTTAAATTGACATATATCCGGGTAACCAGCAGACCTTTTACCGCCTTCGTTAGTTATTGGTATAGACGCACTGAATCCAAGGGACTCAAATGCTTCAATAATAAATGGCTCTGCATAATTTCCAACTTCATTTGGTCTTACAGATTTTATTCCTTCTTTATTAATATTTATTGAACTTAATTTTATGGCTTTTTTTAAAACTTCATTTTCAGACAAATCATACTCCAAGATTTTATTTCCACATATGCTTTCAATAATCAAATACAAAGGAATATTCCTTATTGGATTCAGCATTTGCTTTATAACACTTTCTAATATTTCAACCTGTTTATTTTCATTCATGAATTATCCTTTTTTAAATATAACAATACGATTTGTATTTGTTCCTTTAGTATTATTGCTGACACCCCAACAATTGGAAGTTTTTGAAAATATTTGCGAATTTATCATAACACCTTCGCAAGAAAAACCGGCATCTATACCTATGGGCACAACAACCTCATCAAGCTTTATTTTGCCATTTTTTACTTCTCCTACTTCAAATGCCACCCAACCACCTGTTTTAACAATTCTATAGAATTCCTTAAATGTTTCTCGCATAAAAGATGTCCAATCTTCCAATTTTTTCAGTACAGTAATTTTTTCCTTCATATCATTAATGTCAATGTCATTAAACCAACATCTTAACCAATTGTCATCTGCATATTGAATAACATCTAAAAAAGGTGGCGATGTTACAATTAAATTTACTGTTTCATCTTTAATGTCTTTACTTTTTCGTGCATCTTTGCTCAGAAAAATACCTTCCTTTGCTATTTTTGATAAATCCTTGATTTTTTGCTGGTCTATGTCTTTTAATAAGTTTCTTGATTTTATTAAAATTATATCTTTAATATTTTTATATTCAGCTTGTTGCCCGCTTTGAATGTTAAGTTTTTTTTGTCTTTCTGGAGAAATTGCTTGATTTGGAGGCAAAGTGTAAATAGAAAAAAAGTTCTTAGAATGTCCTGTTAATCGATTCGTCGCTACCATTCTTATCCACCTATCGATAAAATCTTCTTTTCCTGAGATTTTTCTTTCACAAAGATATTTCTTCAAAGACACTATCTCGGATTCTGTATTGGGATGATAGAACATAGAGATATCAATTTCCGCTTTTAAATTACTGTAAAAATTGATTGACTCCAAACGTTTTTTTACATCATTTATACTGGGAATATTCAATCTTGGTTCCGTAAGTATCTTACTCAAAGGATTTATATCGTTTGAAATAACATTTCTATTCATTAAAGCAGCTTCAATTATTGTTGTCCCTCTGCCCGAAAATGGGTCGTATACAAGATCTTCTTCATCCGTAAGCAAATCAATAAAAAATCTTGGTAATTGCGCCTTAAAACATGCTCTATATGAAATTTCATGAATTGAATTGCTTTGTCTTTGCTGTGCAGTCCAAAACTCATTTATGAAAACTGAAACTATACAATTAGAAATTAACAATTTTTCTGCAACAGTTTTTTTTGCTACTTCAGTTTGAAATAACTCGGACTCTGAATTTAGATTAAACTGTTCTAAATATTTATGTAAACTTTTATTGGGATAATTGTCTGTTTTAATATTACATGATTGTATCTTCATAAATTTATTATATTGCAAATTTAGATTTAATCAAGATGCGTATTTATGGTTTAAGAAAAGCAAAAGATATTTCTTAAATAATTGTTCATGAAATATATTTTAAGAAGGAGACACTCTTAATCTCAAATTTTCTTTTACTCTGAATTTTACTATTTTTGAAATGAGTTTCAGGGGCATCGGCTTACTTAAAGGAAACTGCACTGACCCTTTTGCAGATTTATAGATTGCTAATTCCCTTTTGAATGTTTCAATGCCTGAGGGAGTCGGATAAAATCCAATATGTTTTTCATAAGACGCAAAATAGACCAATGGCCCATTGAGCTTGTATCCGGGCATATTGTAGAATATACCCTCCTCTGCATCAGGCGCAGACTCTTTTATTATCTTCCTGACAATAGTGGCATTTGCCTTTGCTTTTCCTGATAAAGAATCAATGTATTCGTCAACTGTAAGAAAAGTTGAAGACATGCGCCTCCTTTTGATCAATAATATTCTCTATACTGCAATTGTCAAGACTGCATATTGAAAATCCGCCGCCATCTGATATACTGAAAAAAATATTTAAAGGAGCAAATATGAAGAGACTCACTTTCAGTCTGACATTTATTCTGTTAATCTGCTCATTTGCCGCAGGAGAGACATTGAAGAGCGCATTATTCGGAAATCCTGTTGCAGACATGACGGAACCTGCGAGAAAAATTAATGAGCTTTGCCTGTTTAACAATAAGCTCTACATAGGCCATGGAGATTATGGAGTAAACACCGGACCTACGGATGTCATTTATTATGATTTCGGCACAAAAACATGGAATAAAGAATTTACTGTTGATGATGAGGCGATTGTTTTGTACAGAATAATAGACAACAAACTTTTCATACCGGGAGTGGACGCATGCGAGAAAGAAAATGAATGGGATTTCGGAAATTATTATGAACTGACTGATACGGGATGGAAGAAATACCGCGCTGTTCCCTCTGCAGTTCATGTCTTTGACATAGCCAAGGTTGACTCATCAATTTATCTTGCAACCGGAGAGGTGATAGGCAATGATTCTCTTTATATTGCTCCCGGAGCAGTGATGGTCTCAAGGGACAGCGGAGAGAGTTTTAATTATAGCTATACTTCGCCGTCTGATGAAAACCTTGTTTATAGGATTAAATCACTTGCAATGTTTCAGGGGAAGATCTATGCATTTCCATACGGCTATTCATTTTATATGAAGAATGATGTTCCATCAGAATATCTTCAATATTATAGCGACCCTTATACTGAAGATGGAGAAGATTATTATCTGACACTTGAGCCGAACCTGCTTGGAGGAGCTGATTTTTTAGTCTTTGACGGAAATAAATGGAAGGGAACTGATATAATTTTCGATGACAAACTCTGCAATATCAATGGATATGCTTTTAAGGACAAACTGCTCCTCACATGCACATTCGGAGATTATGTCTCTTCTGTCTCTGCATATATAAAAAAACATAAAAAGATGCCTGCGAATACGCGGAATGCAATGTATGTCTATGACGGAAAGAAGAATGTAAAGATTAATTTTCAGTATGACTTGATACTTGATGTGCTTGTAAAAGATAAATTGATTTATATTATGTATATGAAGAATAATGTTTACTCAATCATGTCATCAGAGGATTTTTCCAACTGGGCTTTTTACGATATTCCTGAAGAAGCGGCAAATCCCCTCTCTATTGAGACGGACGGAAAATTATTTTATATAGGCACAGAGTCAGGCGCGATTTATGAGCTGAGAAGATAATTATTTTTGATGCGCAATTATAAAAAGAGACTCAGAAGAGAGCGCGACAAAAATGAGATTCCGTAAGCGAGAATAACAGAGTAGGTTACCAGTCCTAAGAGGAATTTCCATGATTTTGTCTCTTGCTTTATCACAACAGCTGTTGCAATGCATGGAATATAAATCATCATGAAGAGAAGATATGTGAATCCGTCTAAAACAGACCAGTGATTTGATATATACCCTGTGAGTGAGTCGGAATTGTAAAGAACAGAGAGAGTGGAGACTACGGATTCCTTTGCGAAGAATCCTGTTATCAGAGAGACTGTCATTCCAATGTCAAATCCCAATGGCTTGAATAGAGGGCTTATGAAATGCCCCATATAATCTATAAGGCCGCCCTTATTGCCTATGGGGAAATATGAAGCAAAGAATATTATGATTGATATTATAAATATCAGAGTGCCTGCCCTTTTCAAAAAATCTTCAACTTTGAAATATGAATTTAAAAGCAGATGCTTAATGTTGGGAGTCTTATAATCAGGAAGATCCATAATCAACCCCTCGCTCTTCTCCTTTGAAAGAAATCTGCTAAATATCAAACCTGAGACGACTGCCATCAGTATTGAAATAAGAAAGAGAGTAAATGTGAATATGGGAGCTGACGCACCGAAGACTGCTCCGCCGAGAAGGATAATCACTGTCAGTCGGGCTGAGCATGGAATAAATGGAATCAGGAGAATCGTTTTTAATCTGTCAGAACGGGTTTCAAGAGTGCGCGCCGCCATTACGGCCGGAACAGAGCATCCGAAGCCCAGCACAACAGGAATGAATGATTTCCCGTGAAGCCCTATCTTGTGCATGTATCTGTCCATCACAAATACAATGCGCGCCATATATCCCGTATCCTCAAGAATCTGCAGAAGAAAGAACATTATAAAAATATAAGGAATCAGAGAGACCACTGAGCCGACTCCGCCTATAACTCCTATTGTTAGGAAATCCGATATGAATTTTATGGAAATATTTCTGGAGACAAACAATGATATCGAGTGAAGAAGAAGCTCAATCAAATTATTTATAACACCGCCGAAATTAAATGTGATGAAGAATATCATAAAGAATGCAAGAAAAAATATAGGAAGGGAAAAATACCTGCTTAAGAAAATATTGTCAAGCTCCTCAGTAAGAGAAATATGGCTTAAACGTCCCTTTGTGACAACCTCTCCGCTTATTCCTCTGCTTATTGAATAGAGCCAGTCGGCAGTTGAAAATGATCCTTTGGAAGTCTCTGTTGATTCGGCAATCTCCTTTACTTCAGCATAAGTTTTTCTTCCAAGCCCTTTCTTTGCAATATTCTCTATTTCTTCGTCTTTCTCAAGCAGTTTTAGGGAATAAAAATATTTAAATCTCTTTAAGTTCTCATTGGAATCAAGAATCTGCGCAATTGTATTTATTTTTCTGAATACCGTATTCTCCTGTTCTATATTGATATTGTCTGAGACGCTTTTCTTTGATTCAAGCATCTCACTGATTTCGCTTTTCAGTTCTTTAATCCCCTTCTCTGTCTTTCCGGAGCCGAACAAAACCCGTTCACCGAGAAGCTCTCCAAGCCGCTTTGTGTCTATTGAAATATTTTTCTTTTCAGCTATATCCGACATATTTATGAAGAAGATTACAGGCATTTTAAGAAATAAAAGCTGAACCGAAAGATAGAGCGACCTCTCCATTGCAGAACCGTCAAGGACATTTATAATCAAATCGGGATTTTCATTTAAGAGGTAATTCCTCGTAACTTTTTCATCCATTGTGAGCGGAGTGAGTCCGTAAACTCCCGGCAGGTCTGTTAGTTTTGCGTCTGCATCGCCCAACTTTACCCTCCCCTCTTTTTTTTCAACTGTCACGCCCGGCCAGTTGCCCACTGTCTGATTCATTCCTGTAAGGAGATTGAATATAGTTGATTTACCCGAATTGGGCTGACCCACTATGGCGATGTTATGCATACTGAACATTAATTCGTGAAGCTATTCCTCTTCCAATAACAATTCTGCATCCGTCCTGCTCAATTATCACCGGACCTGATTTATCGTTTCTGACTACTTTCAGGATGCTGTCAGTAGTCAGTCCCATCCTGTTTATTCTTGAGCAGACATTGCCGCCTCCGCACACACTTAAGAGTTTTACGGTTGTCCCCGTATCAATTTCAGTTAGTGTCATTTTTTCTCCTTTAGCAGGGATTTCTTCAATGCTGGATTCATGTTTTTTGAAATATTCTCCATGCTTTTTATAACATTTTCCGGAACAACATGCTCTATTTTGCATGCCAGTGCATTTGCATCGGAATATTCAATATCAAAGAGAGATATCAAAAACTGTCTTATGGAACTGTGCTTTGAATATACTCTCCTTGCCATCTTCTTGCCTTCATCTGTGAGTTCAACAAAGCCGTATTTTTCCTGATTGATCAGATTTTTGCCTTTTAAGATCGACATAGCATTAACAATGGAAGGCTTTGAAACATTCAGAAGCTTCATTATGTCAGTCACCCTGCACACAGGATTCTTTTCAAGAACAATATATATCGCCTCAATATAATCTTCCAGACTTGCGGACAATTTGTTCATTTATCCTCACTTTGTTAGTCAAGACTAATAATAATGAAATTTGATTAAAAGTCAATAGAAATCAAAAAGAATATTTATTTAAAATGATTTAATAATCGCATCAGCGGCAATCTGTGCAGTCGCCCATGCAAAGTGGAGATTGAAACCTCCGCTTTTTCCGTCAATATTGATTATCTCTCCTGCAAAATATAGATTTTCTATTTTTTTTGATTGCATCGTCAAAGCATCTATTTCATCAGTCGAAACTCCGCCTGCCATAACCTGACTTGACAAAAATCCGTTGTCCTCCTTTATTTCAAACCTCCAGTCATGCAGGGTTTTTGCAAGGAGTTCCGCCTCTTCGTCTTTCAATGTTTCTACGGAACGCGAAAGTTCAATGGAACATGATTTAATGAGAGCCATTCCTATTCTCTTGTTGAGCCATCCATTGAAAAAACTCTCCATTTTTCTGTTCTTTAGATTCTTCCTTCTTTTTTCAACATTAGTCTTGGTTTCATTGACAGACTCTTCCGGAAACAAGTCAATAGAAAGAATCGCCTTTCTTTTATTCTTTACTAATTCTACTGCATATCTGCTTATATTCAGAACCGCATTTCCGCTTATTCCGTACTCTGTAAACAGAATCTCATTTTTGTCAGATGCAATAACATTTTCATTATCATACACTGACGCTCCGGCAAACCACTTGTTTCCCTCCATTGATTTGTGAAGATTCCCTTCAAGCTTCAATTGCACCAGTGAAGGCATAGGTTCTACTATCTTATGTCCGAGCTTTTTTATAAATTCAAAAAAGTTTTTATTCTGCCTCTCAATTCCTGAGATGCCACCCACTGCAATAACTATTTTTTTTGCCGAGTATTCTTCCACTGAAGAGGATGTCTTTAAGGTGAAAGACTCTTTGTTCTTTTCGATGGAAAGAATCTCGCTGTCGCAGATTATCATTCCGCCGTTTTCTTCAATTGAAAACCGAAGAGAATCAAGCACTGATGAAGCCTGCATGGACTTTGGAAATATTTTATTCTCTTCATTTGCGAAGAGCTCAATTCCTATTCTTTCAAACTCCTCAAATATGATTTTCTGAGAAGATTCATCAAGCACTTGTTTTATGAAAGAGCGGTCTCCGAAATAATTTGAAACCCGAATATCCTTGTTTGACAAATTGCATTTCCCGTTTCCTGTTGCGAGTAGCTTCTTGCCGACTCTCTGATTCTTTTCAATTACAGCGCAATTTATCCCTTTTGAACTGAGAAGATGACATGCAAATAGCCCTGCCGCTCCGCCTCCGATTATAACAACATCAAATTCCTTTACTGTTTTCATTGTCTCTTTTTCCCCATCTTGTTGCGAGCAGTTCTATCACCCGCTCAAATTTTTTGTCATTGAATGCGTCATTTGTGATTCTCTTTCTCTTTCCGGAAAACAGAGTCACTCCCGGCACCACTCTGTCTGCGCTCCCTCCGAGAAGTATATTCATTACTTTTCTTGCTCCTTTTTTGTGGAGATTTATTTCTGTCATTGACAGATATGGTATGAATTCCTCTTTTTCATTCTTCCCTGAATAAATATGCATACCCTCGGAATTAAGAAATATCATTCTTATGCCTGTTTTTCTCCAGACAATAAAATCAATCACCATATACGCTATCACGAACAAATAAATGAGAATGAATACAGGAGGCGCATATATTCCTCTCAGCAGAAGCAGAAAATAAATAATCGCCCCTATGAAAAGGACAACTCCGATATTGACAAGTATCTGTGACTTTTCAGAATCTGATTTCATAAAAAAGAAAGGCTCAAAAGGAATTTTATTTACAAAATAACTCGTATAAATTGAAGAAACAATTTCAGATTCATCAATGCTTTGAATATTTCCTTCCGCATCGGTCCTTACAAACAAAATCAACTCCTTTGTTCTTTTTTTGTTAAGCTCCTATTTTCCAAATTCCTTTTTCCAAAAAAGCTTCAATGGTCTGCCTTTTGGCTTTGTTCAGCAGATTAGAATGAGATATTCTCTTTTCTTTTGCATATTCTACGAGAGTAATAATTCTTTTACCTTCAAGATATGCAATTCTTTTGTGATAACTGTTAGTCAATGCTTTTCCAACAATCTCTTCCATTATGCCTGTTGCTCTGCTTCTATCAAACTCCTCGAATGCTTCATAATACAGTTTTCTGTCTATGAATTTGATGTTTATTGGCACATATCCATCTCTCAAAAGCAGATAATTGTTCAACACTCTGCCTATTCTGCCGTTTCCGTCAATAAAAGGATGAATATTTTCAAAAGTAAGATGGAAAAGTGCAATTTTTTTAATAATGTTTTGATTGTTTTTTGAATTGTATTCAATCAGCATTTTTTCAAGACGCTCTTCAATTTCATCCGGCGAAGAAGCTATGTGATTCCCCACCCTCACCCATTCTTTCTCTTTTCTGAATCTTCCAGCCGCATCATCGCGTATATTTGACAAGAGCATCTTGTGAAGAGATAAGATTATTTCAAAATCCAACTCATGCTCTTTTGATTTGTTTTCAATATATGAGACCACGCGAGCGAGATTTTTAGCTTCAAATATTTCTCTTTCTGAAATGTATCTATCCAAGTCTATCTGTTGTAATATTTTTTCTGTTTCAGCGAGAGTCAAGGTGCTGTTTTCAATTGCATTTGAATTATAAACATGCTCTGCAACCTCTGTTTCGGAAATAAGAGAGAGTAATGATTGCTTTCCTGATGAAGTTTTATAGAAACATTCTCTTAAATCCACAATTTTTTTGTAAATATTCATTACCTTTGCCATGGTTATATTATAATATTTTTCACGGTTTTGTCAACATAATCGTGAAAACAACATGATTTTTATCGATTTTTCACGATTTTGGACTTAAAAGTAATCTTATTTCCCTATTGCGAATCCAACATAACACCCAACATACCAGTGGGTCAGNNCTTCGCAGATTATATACACTCTTTAACATTCCGCCATTATCACCAGAGAAATAAACCTCATGACCTCTGACCACTCCGTAATTCAATTCAGCACCAATAAAAATATTTTGATTTAACCGGTAATCATCAAAAAAGTAAAATCTATACAGATTTTCATAACCGAAAAAAGCATCAACTCCTCCGGCTAAAGTGCCATAAAAATCCATTGAGTCACTTATGCCTGTATAAAAACTTGAGTTTACTTTGGCAACACTCATGCCAAGACCTATCTCAGATTGTATATTTTTGAAAGTATAGTTCATTTTAAATTCAACGGAATGAAGAAAGTAAAACATTGAAGAAATCAGGTCCTCAATATCCGGAAACAATTGAAAGTCTCCTGACCCTGTTATGAAAGAATTCTCTCTCCCTCTGTAACACACTCCCAAATTATATCCTATTGAAAAATGTGATTTGTTTGTCTTTGTGGAGGGATTTACATTCGGTATTGAAACTGTATCTACTTCAGTCGTATCAGGAGTAATTGTATCCGGCAGTTCATCTGAAAATAATAATGCACTTGATAAAAGAATCAGCAAACCCCACAAACCTTTTTTATTCATAATTACTCCTCA
>DCUY01000105.1 GCA_002327905.1 Caldifarciminota bacterium UBA2202
ACTGTCAACACTTCTCGGAACGGATACATGGACATCTCTATGGCTTTCTATTGACAATTATGCTATTTACTATAAAATAAAATATTATCTGATAAGGAGATTTATATGAAAATATCAAAAAGATTTGCGAATGTGGGAGACTCATCCACTCTCAAAATAACAGCTCTTGCAAAATCAATGAAGAGCAAAAATATTGACGTAGCTATACTGGCTGCCGGCGAACCTGATTTTGACACGCCGAATGAAATCAAAGATGCGGCAATAAAGGCGATAAAAGACGGTTTCACGGGATATACTCCTGTGAGGGGAATTCCTGAACTGCTTGAACTTATATGTGAAAAGTTCAAAAGGGATAATAATATTGAGTATAAAAACGAGAACATTATTGTTTCGACAGGCGCGAAACAGTCAATATACAATGTTCTGCAGGCCTTGTGCGACGAAGACAGTGAAGTAATGATACTTGCTCCATTCTGGGTCTCTTATATTGAAATGATAAAAATGACAGGAGCGACTCCTGTTGTAATAGACACAGCTCTTGATAATTTCAGATTGAATTTTAAGAGAATAGAAGAGAAGATTACTCCTAAAACCCGTATGATTATTATCAATTCTCCCAATAATCCCACAGGAGTAGTTTATACTGAAAAGGAGCTTAGGGATTTTGCGGATGTAGTGGTCAAGCACAACATCTACTGCATATCCGACGAAATTTACGAAAAAATTATTTATCCTCCGCATAAACACTATTCCCTTGCATCTTTCAATGAACAGATTAAAAATTTGACATTCACTGTGAACGGACTCTCCAAAACATATGCAATGACCGGATGGAGAATAGGTTTTCTCGGCGGTGAAAAAAAACTTGTCGAAAAGACACTGATGGTGCAGACCCACTCGACTTCATGCACATCTTCTATTTCTCAAAAAGCCGCAGTTGCCGCTCTCAAAACTGATGAATCAGTCGCAGGAAAAATGATTTCCGAGTTCGCAGAGAGAAGAAAATTTGTCCTTGATTTTATGAAGACAGTTGATGGAGTCGGATATATTGAACCTATGGGGGCATTTTATCTTTTCATGGATTTCAGAAAAATAATTGAAAGGAATAAGAATCTTTTCGCAGATTCCGAAGCTCTCTGCACAAAACTTCTTGAAGAGTATAATGTTGCAGTTATACCGGGAGGCGCATTCGGAGCTGAAGGGTACCTCCGTATTTCATATGCCGCTTCAAAAGAAGAGATAAAGAAAGGCCTAACGAGAATCAATGATTTCATAAAGAAACATATATGAAGAGCAGATATATAGACAGAGTCACTTTATTTCTAAAATCCGGAAAGGGCGGAGACGGTTCCGCTTCATTCAGAAGAGAAAAATTCGTTCCCCGCGGAGGTCCCGACGGAGGAGACGGAGGAAGAGGCGGACATGTAATTTTCAGAGTTGACAGGACTCTCTTCACAATGAATCATCTCAGGTACAAGCATCATTTCAAAGCGGAGAACGGCGGGGACGGGATGGACCAGAAAAAATTCGGCAGAGACGGGAAAGACATAATTGTAATGGTGCCTCCGGGAACAGTAGTCTTTGACAAAGAAGAGAATGAGGTGCTTGAAATACTTGACGGAGAATATATATTTTTGAAGGGCGGCAGAGGAGGCAGAGGAAATGTGCATTTTAAATCTGCAGTAAACCGCGCTCCGAGACGCACTGAAAAAGGCCGACCTGGAGAAGAGGAAGAGGTTGTTCTTGAACTGCGGCTCATAGCTGATGTGGGTCTTGTGGGGCTCCCAAATGCAGGAAAATCCACATTTCTCAAAGCAGTAACTCATGCAAATCCAAAGATAGCGGATTATCCTTTCACAACTCTTGAACCGAATCTCGGAATCCTCTCTGACGGCACAAAAGTAATCAGAATCGCCGATATACCCGGAATAATTGAAGGAGCATCCGAAGGAAGAGGCCTCGGCAACAGGTTTTTGAAGCACATAAGCAGAGTGAATGTCATACTCTGCATAATTGACATAACGGATGAGAATCCCATGGACACATATAAGACACTAATAAAAGAACTGGAGAATTATGACAGAAAGCTTCTGCGAAAAAAGAGAATCGTTGTATTCAATAAAACCGACCTTCTCAATGGAGACAAACCTGTTGTAAAAAATATTAAAGAACTTGATGTTGAATATACCTTCGCATCCCTTTTAAATAATGACAACGGCGGAGTTGAGGATATTCTTTTCAGGGAGATATATGCCGTTTGACGGTAAAGTTATAGAGATAATTGAGGAGCAATTGTCTCTTCACAGCATGAATGAAGCATTCGTAGAAAAATCTATTTATTATATGGAGAAGAATAAGGTTGATGTTATCTATTCGGAGTCCATTCCGAGGTTATCCGAGTCTAAACTTCTGCAGGACATGTATTTTGTTTTGGGCAATCAGGAACATCTTAAAAAATTCAGAATAGGAATTGTGGGAACGAGGAAACCTGATGAGTATGCGGTGCGCACCGTGACTGAAATAGTAAAAAGATATAAAAACAGAGACATTGCCACTGTGAGCGGATTTGCCGAGGGCATAGATTCTCTTGTGCATAAAGTCTCTCTTGATAATTCCATTTCCACTATTGCAGTTCTGCCATGCGGATTTTCAAATGATTATCCTGTATCCAATAAAAATTTAAAAAAAAGGATTATTGATAACGGACTTCTTCTGACAGAGTATTCTCCATATATAAAGCCATTGAAACTGAATTTCATTCAAAGAAATCATGTGATAGCGGCTCTATCCGATATTCTAATTATAACTCAAGGAGCTATGAAGAGCGGCACTCTGAGCACTTTTTCTCATGCTCTGAAACTCAACAAACAAATATTTGCAATACCCGGGGAGATAAGCAACAAACTCTCATTTGCGCCAAATTATGCTATTTTCAGGGGAGCGATTCCGATATATTCAAAGGATATACTTCCCGGAATATCAATAAAAGATAAGTGCAAGATCAAAATTACCGAAGATGAACGCAATGTCCTTGAACTTGCGAAAAAATATAAAAATATAAATGACATGGTGAATGCAAAAGAATTCCCTTATGCAGTTCTCATATCCGTTCTTACAACCCTTGAACTGAAAGGTCTTATTGTCAAAGGGTTCAACAATAAAATAAGTGTTTTGGAGGATTAAATGGAAAGGATAATTCCTGAAGTTGAAGCGATATTATTTTCATCATCTGAGCCTGTAGAGAGAGAGCTTCTTATGAAGATGCTCGGTATTGACCGCACTCTTTTTCTTCAGGTGATAGAATTTTTAAAGGAAAAATACAATGTGCCTGAATCAGGCCTCATGATTATTGATGCCGCAGGCGGCTACCAGATGGTGACCAAACCGCAGTATGCTGAAACACTTGAAAAATTCTACGGCAATAAGAAGATGTCTCGTCTGAGCACTCCGGCTCTTGAGACACTGGCAATAATCGCCTACAAACAGCCGCTTACGAAACAGGAGATTGAGGACATAAGAGGAGTCAACTGCGACGGAGTAGTTAAGACTCTTCTGGACAGAGACCTTGTGATAAGGAAGGGGAATGCAGACCTTCCCGGGAAACCGTCTCTGTACCATACAACGAAGAAGTTTCTTGCTTACTTCAAGATATCTTCGCTTAAAGAACTGCCGTCAATAGAGGATATAGCCGGTGACAATCCAAAACAGGAGAATTTGTTCAATGAAAGAGAGGATTAATAAATTCATTTCCAATCACACAGGTCTGTCAAGAAGAGCGATAGATAAGCTTATCAGAGAGAGCAGAATCTCCGTGAACGGAAGAATAGCCAAACTCGGACAAACAGTTGACGAGGAAGACAATATAGAGATTGACGGTGAAAAGGTCTCTTTTAAAAAAGCATTTTACACTTATCTTCTGCTGAATAAGCCGAAGGGAATAATCACTACAAGGCATGATGATAAGGGAAGAGAGACTGTCATGGATTTAATTCCGAAGAAATATAGCCACCTGAGACCGGCCGGAAGGCTTGACTGCAATACTGAAGGTCTTCTAATAATGACAGACGACGGAGACTTTATAAATCTTTTGACTCATCCCAAGAATAAAGTCAAGAAAGTTTATCATGCCCTTATATTCGGAAGAATGAAGGACGGAGAGATAGACAAAATGAAAAAGGGAATCACTGTTGACAATGACCTTCTCAAAGTTGACAAGGTTATCGAAAAGCATTTTTATGAAACAAAGGATAAGTCCGATATTGAGGTATTTATTACTCACGGGAAGAATCATGAGATAAGAAAAATATTCAAAGCAGTCGGTCATCCTGTGATTTCTCTCACAAGAGTGGCGATAGGCAATTTGAAGATATTCGGTATGAAGCCAGGGCAATTTCTGCTCTTTACCAGAGAGCAATTCAATCATGAAGCATAGAACAGCATTTTTCTTGTTTTTCCTTTTATTTTTCGCGACAACAGTCTTCGCGCAGGATTATGGATATCTTAAAGATCCTGAAAACAGGGATATTTCAAACAATAATTTTATTTCAGGAAAATCCGGTGAAAGTTTTTATCTGAAATTTGTTTCTTCTGAAGATACATCATATTTTGTTTTCTGGGGCATAGGCAAAGATACCCTGCCTGTTGTCAGAGACAGTTCCGGCATTTCAAGAATTGAAATAACCCCCAAGAATCTTTCTTCAGGATCTTACCATATTGAAGTTCTATCAAAAGATAAAATTAAGAAACTTAATTTTCATATTAAAATTGAGGATAATCCGAAGGTGTGGATTGTAATTCTTGAAATGCTTTTCGGCCTCGTTCTATTTATGCTCGGTTTGAGATTCACTTCAAAAGGCGTATCGAGAATGTCCGGTTACAGATTAAAAGAAATATTGTGGAATCTGACAGGTTCAAACCTAAAAGGATTTCTTTCCGGAGTTATTCTTACTTTGATGATGCAGTCATCGACTCTGTTTTCGGTAATGGTTGTTTCATTTGTATCCGATGGGCTCATAACGCTTGCAGGAGCGGTTTATATGTTTGCAGGCTCGGCAATCGGCACATCGCTTATTGTTCAGCTGATTGCATTTGATATATCATTCTTTTCGCTTATCATGATAATTGTAGGGTTTTATATAAATGATAAAATCAAGAGATTGAAATATATCGGACTCGCTATAATGGGATTCGGTTTGATTTTCTTTGCTATTCAGATGATGGCAAAGACAATGATACCCCTTCAGAACACGGAGATGTTCGCATATGCAATAAAAATCATGAATTCAAATCTTCTGCTCTTGTTTGTATTTACAACTCTATTTACCTTTCTTGTGCATTCATCGGCTGTCATTGTGGCATTTGCTATCGGATTGTACATTTCAGGGATTTCGGATTATAGGGCGATAATGGTTATGATTGCGGCATCCAACTTGGGCACTTCATTTACATCTGCATTGGCAGGCAGAAAAGGAGATTCCAAATCAAGGTATTTAGTATTCATCAATATAACTTCAAAAATAGTCACTTCAGTCATATTCATACTTGTAATGCTGAAATATCAGGCGGTTTTATCTTCACATGTGCTTTCTGCAAGAGGCATTGCTAACTCGCATCTTGCCTTTAATCTGCTCTTTGCAATGATAATAGTCATTATGCTACCAATGATAAATTACTTTTCAAAATTTCTCAAAGCTACTTCTCTTTCCAAAGACGGAGATAAAATGCTCAGGGAGAATATTGTCAAGAATCCCACAGTCGCTCTGTCAAAGGGGCTTAGGGATATAATGGCGATGATGGAAATAGCGGGAGGCATGCTTGAAAAATCTTTTATTGTTCTGAAAACAAATGATATAAAACTGCTTGATGAGACCATTCAGGAAGACAATAAAATCGACGAGTATGAAAAAAATATTACAATGTTCCTTGTTTCGATTTATGAAGAAGAATCTTCGGATAAAATTTCAAGAAAGACTCAGGATCTGCTTTACATTGTAGATGAAATAGAGCACATAGGTGATGTCATAAGCAAAAACATAATGGTGTCAATCAAAAAGCGCATTGATAATAATTATTTCTTCTCCGAAGAGGGTTTTCAAGAGATAAAGATGTTCCATGCAGAGATTATGAAGACTTATGAAATGACTCTGACTGCATTGACTCTTTATGATGAAAAGTCTGCTGAAGAAGCAATAAAAAGAAGAGAGACCGTCCTTTCAATTCTGAACAGTCTGCACAATAATCATCTGAAGAGACTGAAAGAGGGAATGAAAGAATCTATAGAGACATCAACTCTTCATCTGGACATTCTCAATGATTATGAGAGGATAAATTTTCATCTGTATAAAATAGCCTATAACTTAGTAAAAAAATAAGGAGGAATGATGATAGACGGAGTGTTTGTAAAAGAACTTAAATGCAGGTGCGACGAGAGGGGAAGGGTTATGGAGCTTGTCAGAAGAGATGATAAGTCATTCACAAAATTCGGGCAGGTTTACCTGACAACCAATTATCCGCATGTCATAAAGGCTTGGCACTGCCATAAGAAACAGATTGATTATGTGGTTTGTATAAGCGGAATGATAAAGATGGTTCTTTTTGATGCGAGAAAGGATTCTCCGACCAAAGGAAATATAGAAGAGCATTTCATCGGAGTGCATAACTACTCTATGATTAAAATTCCTTGCGGCGTGTATCATGGATGGAAATGCATCAGTGAAGAGGAGAGCATTGTAATTTCTACTATAACCGAGCCTTACGATGCAAAGAATCCGGATGAAGACCGCCTTCCTTACAATTCAAAAAAGATCCCTTACAACTGGGATATAATTTTTAAATAGGAGCTCAGATGAAGATATCGGTAATAGGAACAGGTTATGTCGGACTGGTCACAGGAGTAGTATTTGCTCAGCTCGGTCATAAGGTTATTTGCATGGACAAAGACAGAGGGAAAATAGAGAATCTTAAAAAAGGCATAATGCCGATTTACGAGCCGGGATTGAAGGATATGGCAGTAAAGAATCATGATGAAGGAAGGCTTTTTTATTCTATTGACATAAAAGAGGCAGTGCAGAAATCCGATCTGATTATGATAGCTGTAGATACAATGCCAAAAGAGAACTGGCAGACCGACCTTGGAAGCGTGAAATCCGTAGCAAAGGATATCGCCAAATATATGAACGGATACAAAATTGTCGTAAATAAATCAACTGTACCTGTAGGGACAGGAAATTTGGTTGATAAAATCATAAAAATGAATCAAAAAAAGAAATTCAAATTTGATGTAGTCTCCAATCCTGAATTCTTAAGAGAGGGGCAGGCGATCAATGATACTCTCAGGCCAGACAGGGTTATAATAGGATCGGATAATCCTTCAGCTACCATCAAAGTGGTGCAATTATATCAGGATATGAATACCGTAATAAAAATAACAAAACTGAAGAGCGCAGAACTTATCAAATATGCATCGAATTCTTTTCTCGCAACGAAAATATCTTTTATAAACTCAATAGCCGACATTGCCGAAATGACAGGTTCGGACGTAGATGAAATTGCTGAAGGAATAGGGCTTGACAGGAGAATAGGCCGCGAGTTTCTAAATGCAGGAATTGGATACGGCGGATCCTGCTTCCCCAAAGATGTCGGTTCGCTTATATATACAGCAAAAGAACTTGGCTACGATTTTACAATACTTAAAGAGGTGAAGAGGCTAAATGAAGATAGAATCAATAGATTCTTCAGCAGAATTAAAAAATCAACTAATCTTAAAAACAAAACAGTAAGCATACTCGGATTATCATTCAAACCGAATACGGATGATTTAAGAGAGGCTCCTGCTCTAAAATTGATAAAACTTATTCTTGGCGAGAAGGCAAAGATCAGAGTCTATGATCCTGTTGCAATGGAAAATGCCAAAAAAATACTGAAAAATACAGTTGAATACTCCGAAGACATGAATCACTGCGTAAATAAATCCGATATAGTAATACTTGTGACCGAGTGGGATGAATTTAAAAATGCAGACCTTAAAAGCATTAAGAGTCTTATGAAAGGTTCGTATTTCTTTGACGGAAGAAATATATATGAACCCACAATAATGAAGAATCTGGGATTTAAATATTTTTCAGTGGGAAGGTGATTACTTCATAGAAAACGGATTGTATGATTCTTTTGAATCATAGACATCCATATTATCGGTTTTTTTCAGGTATCCGATTACTTTGTATGTGACAGGCGTCATGATTGCTTCCACAGATACTTTAAAAATATAATTTGAAATGATGATTTTCAAAAGAAGATTGCTGTTGAACATTCCTGCAAAAGCAACAATAACGAAAATGCCTGTATCAAAAATCTGTCCGATAATTGTAGAGCCTATTGTGCGTAAAAAAAGGAATTTACCTTTTGTGGTTATTTTCATTTTTGAAAGAACAAAAGAATTTGAAAATTCGCCGAACAAGTATGCGAGGAGAGACGCCAATACAATTCGGGGCGTGACGCCGAGTATTGACTGGTATGCTTCCTGAAGAGTCCAGTCAGAAGCGGATGGGAGAATCCCGACCAAATAAAAAGTGAGTGACATCAAAAGGCAGGAGATGAAACCTATCCATATAATTCTTCTTGAATTGGCATAACCGTAAACTTCAGTCAGAATATCTCCAAAAATGTAAGTAAGTGGGAATATCAGTGTTCCTCCGTCAAAAGTCAAAGGCCCCAAAACAAGAATTTTAGTTGATACAATATTGGAAATTATCAATGCAGAGACGAAAAGCCCTGTTATAACTTCAAGATTCCTTGATTTTTGCAAGATATGCTTCCTTTACGGATTTCGCAAAATCTGAAGCATCCATATAGTCATACGGACTTGGTCTGCCTTTGTTGATTCCACCGAACAGATTTAAGACAGAGTTGGTATAAAAACCTTTCGTTTGAAACGAACCGAGGACTATGAATCCTTTTAATGCAAGAATTTTTTCGAAATCAGTCAGATAAGAATTTTTGCATGATCTGCTTGTACAAAAAATAAAAGCATATTTTCCCCTGACAATGTCAGGCAGTCTATCAATCAATTCAATCAATTTGCTGTGGGGTCTTCCCTTGTATATGCCTGAACCGAATCCTATAAGATTGTACTTGTTGAAGGAAGTTATCGAAAAATCGGCAGTGCGCATTAAATCACTCTTGAGCTCGCGTGCAATAACCTGAGCAATCTTGCTTGTGTTGCCTTTTGACAAAGAAGAATACAAGAGAAGTGATTTAATTTCATTCATTTATATTTTATACATCAAAACAAATTGCAAGTCAATTGAAAAATGCAAATCAAATAAAAATAGAATTTTAATTGACACAATATTACTTGACAGGAAGGAAAATATCCATATTTTATATTACATGAAACTGAAGAAAATGGAAAGCCGAACAAGGCGGACAGTCAGAATATCCCTTATTGATGGAGCATTTGCTCAAATTTATACATCATTGTCCGGAATTGGCAGTATTTTTGTAACGAAGTTTCTTGTGCTACTTAATGCAGGTCCGATTCACTTCGGAATGCTGTCTGCTCTCGGACAGCTTTCTCAGGTATTTCAGCTCTTGGGAAGTGTTATAGCAAAAGAGTCTGATTCAAGGAAGAAAATGGTGCTTATAATGGCATTTCTCGGCAGATCTCTCTCTTTTTTATTCGGTTTCGTTTCAATTGTATTTTTCGGCAAATCAACCGTAATAGCATTTTTGGTTTTGTTTTTTGTAAGCAATGCTTTGCAGGCAATGAGTGCAAACCTGTGGGTTGCTTGGATTTCCGATATGGTTCCCATGGGAATAAGGGGAAGATTCTTTTCAATGCGCTCACAGCTTCTTCTTTTGGTGGGCCTTTTGACAGGATATTTATTCAGTTTTGTCATAGATTTGTTTGATGAAGCACCGGGCGGGTTCTCTTCAATGGTTTTAGATATTCTGAACAAACCTTCATTTTTCAATCATGAGAATCTGAATATTGCATTCATTTTCATTTTTTCGTTTGCGGCTTTAATGGGAATTATAGGTATATACATTTTAAGTTTTCAGCCTGAAAAGAAAAAAAATGTTGATAAAGATGAGATTCTGAAGATGTATTTTGAGCCATTCAAAGATAAAAATTTCATAAGGTTTTTAATTTACGGATTATGGTGGATGACCGCAGTTGGTATCGGGGCTCCATTCTGGCAACCGTTTATGATAAAAACACTGAAAATGAGTATGGTCGAAATACAAATATACGGAACAATAAGCACTTTCGCTTCTCTAATTGCATTGAAACCATGGGGAAAATTTATTGACAAATTTGGAAACAAGACTGCAATGAGAATAGCAATATTAATGGGGGGAATCAATCCTCTAATTTGGCTTTTCGCCAATCAAAACTCGTATCGGATAATATTTGTGGAAGCCTTTTTGTCAGGCATAATGTGGGCTGGTGCAGGAATAGTTGCAACTAATTTTGTTTTGTCAATCGCTCCTGAAAATAAAAGAGGAGTATATTCAGGTATTTATGGAGCATTGACAGGTATAGCAATGATGTTTTCCATGATTTTATCAAGCATTGTAGTGCCAAAACCTTTGCAGATTTTCGGACTCAGTCTTTCAGGGGAACAGGTTTTATTCGGTTTGACCGGAATAGCGAGATGGACAACGGAAATACCAATCACATTTATAAAAGAGCCTCGTTCGAAAAGATTCAAAGAGGCTCTTTTTTTCTTTCAAGAATTTGCAAAAGTGCGAATAATTCAGATAACCCAATGGTTCATTAAAAGGAAATAATTACTCTATCGCTCCTGTTTTTTGAAGAATAATGAGGATTATAGTTGTCTGAATCACTGTACCTACGATTCCTCCCAATATACTCATTGTAGTATTCAAGTTTCTATTAGAAGATGGTATGAGGCATGCCGCAGTTGAGCTGATAAGGCATCCCGGAACATTGAGGCAAGTGCCTGCTGTGCATCCTATGCAACACCAGTCATTTGAGTCAGGTCCTTTGTGCCAACGATTTCTCCATCCGTAGTGATTTCCATTATTCCAGTTGTTGCCGTTGTTGCCATTATTCCCATTGTTGCCATTGTTACCGTTGTTCCCGTTATTGCCGTTATTGCCATTATTACCGTTATTGCCATTATTGCCGTTATTTCCATTATTGCCATTGTTACCGTTGTTCCCGTTATTACCATTATTCCCATTATTGCCGTTATTTCCATTATTGCCATTGTTACCGTTGTTCCCGTTATTACCGTTATTGCCATTATTACCATTATTACCGTTATTGCCATTATCATCTTTATTTTTAGGAGGGTTCTTCTTCTTACCGTCATCATTCCCGTTATTGCCGTTATTTCCATTGTTGCCATTGTTACCGTTGTTCCCGTTATTACCATTATTCCCATTGTTACCGTTGTTCCCGTTATTACCGTTATTACCGTTATTACCATTGTTGCCGTTATTGCCGTTATCATTACCTTTATCATCATTGTCATCTTTTATTTTGCTTTTATCTTTGTCTTTATCCTTGTCACTATCATCATCTTTATCTTCATCATCTTTAATATCATCTTTACCTTTATTTTTATCATCATCTTTTGCATAATCATCATCATCGTCACCATCATTTATAAGCAACTCTTTATTTTTTGATTGGTCAGTAATTTTTACATCATCAGACTGAGAAGTCAGAATAAGCGGCAAATATGGCGTTGCGCTTATTGCAATGGTCAGTAAGATCAAAGCTGAGAAAAAGAGAGCTATTTTTTTCATTTTGCCTCCTGTGTTTTAAATACAAGACATAAAATCAGAGGTTTTGTTTATTTGCCCTTGCAATTATGCACTTTTTTATTATAATATTCAAACACTAATGGAGGTTTAAATGACTAAAAAGAAATTTTCCGGAGCATTGAATTTCTCTGAATTCAAGTGGATAGACTTGAAATTCAGTGATTTAATGGGCAATATGCATCATATTACTCTTCCTATAAAGAATCTTGATGAGATAAGAAAATATGGAGTCGGATTTGATTCGTCAAGCTGTCCGGGATTCAAATCAGTTGAAGGCGGTGACATGGTTTTGATGATTGATGAAAATACTGCATTTAATGAACCGTTTTCTAATGAACCGACAGTATCCTTTTTTTGCAGAGTCAAAGAGGCTGATACGAGAAAAGATTATGACAGAGACCCGAGAGGAATAGCGGCAAGGGCTGAGGAATATTTAAAGGATCAGTCAATCGGTGATGAAATTCTTTTCGGTCCTGAGTTTGAGTTTTATGTCTTTGACAGAGTGAATGTAAAAAATTCTGAAAATATTACTGAATGCAGAATTGAGTCCTATGAAGCGAATATGTCTATTGAAAAAGAGGATGTAAATGAGACGGGAGAGTTTCTGCAGAAAAAGCAGGGATATCATGCAATGCCGCCAAAGGATAAATTCCAATCATTAAGGCAGGAGATATCAAATGTAATAATGAATTACGGAATAGACCTGATTTATCATCATCACGAAGTCGGGGCAGGGCAGAATGAAATAGAAATAAAGCGATATCCGCTTGTTAAGACAGGCGACAATATTCAGATAATAAAATATTTCATTAAAATGATTTCATACAAATTTGAATTGTCTGCAACATTCATGCCGAAGCCGATGTTCAATATGCCTGGAACAGGAATGCATTTTCATCAGCACATATTTAAGAACAAGAAAAATTTGTTTTACGGAGATGAGTACGGAGGATTGTCAAAACTTGCAGAGTATTATGTTGCAGGACTTTTAAGGCACGGAAGGTCTCTGCTTGCATTCACCAATCCTTCGACAAATTCATACAAGAGGCTTGTACCGGGATTTGAAGCTCCGGTAAAACTCTTTTACTCACTTGCAAACAGGTCGTCTGCGATAAGAATACCCAAATACGCTACAAGTGAAGGGGAGAAGAGAATAGAATTCAGACCTCCGGATGGAACGGCAAATCCTTATTTGGCATGCGCCGCTATGCTGATGGCCGGAATAGACGGAATAAAGAATAAGATTTCCTTGAAGGATAATAATTTCGGTCCGTTTGACATCAATATGGAGCATGCTGATAAGAAAATTCTTGATAAAGTGAAATCTTGTCCGGCATCTCTGCAAGAAGCATTGCAGGCATTAAAAGATGACAATGAATTTCTGCTTAAAGGAAATGTATTCTCAAAGCAGATGATTGAATCATACATTGAATACAAAGAGAGGGAGGCGCTTGATATGAACAAGAGGCCCCACCCTTATGAATTTGAACTCTATTTTTAAATTTTGATTGACAATTTTTAGGAATAACATATAATTTGTCAGGACACGGAGAGGTGGCCGAGCGGTCTAAGGCGGCGGATTGCTAATCCGTTGTAGTGGTTATACCGCTACCCCGGGTTCAAATCCCGGCCTCTCCGTATCTTACTCTGGGGACGGAGTATACTTTATACTTTGGAGGTTTTTATGAGAAAAGCGCGGATAACGTTTTTGGGTGCATATCATCATATAACATGCAGGGCACTTGAAGGAAAACCTATACTTAAAGATGCCCACTGTAAAAATTATTTGATTCAGCTCATAAAGAAATACTCAAAACTTTGTGGAATAAAAATTCTTGCATATTGTATAATGGACAATCATTATCATCTTATAATTCAGAACACAAGCAATAAAATGGATAAATTCATGAGAGATGTAAATGGGACTTTTGGGGCGTTTTATAGAAATCTCGATAATTCCCACGGCTATGTATTTCAAGACAGGTATTATTCAAAGATAATACAGAATGATGAGTATCTTAAGATTGCTTTGATTTATACTCTTTTAAATCCATACAGAGCCGGAATAATAGAGAATGTCTACGAATATGAATTTTCAACAATAACTCGGTATTTCGGCGATAATAAAATAGACTGGATAGAGTATGAGTTTGTTAGGGATTTGTTTCAAAGTGAAAATAATTTTAAGTCTCTGCTGAATAGTTGGGCAGGCAAAACAATGCCGTATCTGAAGACAAAATTTGGAGATATTATAGGCGAAGAGAAATTTGTCGAAACCGTAGAAGAGAATTTTGACAGAAGAGTTGCGAAAGACATTCAGAATTCACCAAATATGAGAAATCAAAATGAATTTGAAGATAAAGAAACGATTATTAAAGAATTTTTGGATTTAAACCGAATTTCATTAAAATCATTGGAAAAGGATTTGGTATTGAGAAATAAACTTCTTATCAAATTAAGAGAAGAGGGCGGATTGTCATTTAAAGAAATTAATAGAATATGTCCATTTAGTACTTTAAAATATTCGTCTATCATCTCTTTATATGGTAGGTTAAAGAAAAGAGAAAAAGTATAAAGTATACTCCGTCCCTATAGAAAAAGATAAAAAACGAGGGATTGGGGAGATTTAAGCGTCTAAATAGGCAAAAGGAGAAAAAATGAAAGAAAAGATTCTTTACATAGTTTTGGCAGTAAGCGTAGGAATAAATGTAGGATTTCTTTCATCGCTTATATATATAAATTCGCACAGACCGGGTATCAATTGTCCGCCGCATGAATTTGAGAACAGGCCTGAACAGTTTGAAAAATTCAGAATCATGCTTGATTCTGTAAACATGACGAATGAACCGTATTTTTTTGCAGTTGAAGATGCAAGAGGAAAACTCTTTGAAACCTTAAAGAGCGACAATCCTGACACTCATATTGTGGATTCGCTTTTAGGAAGAATATCTATGATACAGAATGATATGGAGAAGAACATTGTCAGAAATGTAATTCGATTAAAAAATGAATTGCCTGAATCAGACAAGAGAATGCTTATAGATTTTCTTGAGAGAAGAAATCAGCACCTTAAATCTATTAAGAAAACAACTAATAAATAGGAGGCACAATGAAAAGATTTTTAACTACGGCAACTCTGTTGTCAATCATTTTCGGACTTCTTCTGATGCCCGTATCTGCTCAAGATCAGAACGGAAAGATGCAGTGTATGGAAAAAGAGATGATGAATCATCCTGACTGTCAGATGGGTGTAATGAATATTCCCGGCCTGACAGACGACCAGATAATGCAGATTGAGAAGTTACACATTGCTCATCAAAAAAAGATGGTTGAGCTCAAATCAAAGCATGAACTTAAGATGATTGAACTTCAGGAAGTCATGCTCGTCAATCCTGATGAAAAGAAAGCTCTCTCAATCATTGAAGAAGCGGGAAAAATCGATATAGACATTCAGAAATCAAAGATTTCCAATCATTTTGCTGTCCGCAAGGTGCTCACAAAGGACCAGCAGAAGTTCTTCGACCTTAAAAACGGCGGGATGTCAATGAAGAAAGATAAAGGCATGAATAATGGAAATTGCCAAAACAAAGATATGGGAAAAGAAAACTGCGGGAATTGCAGTAAATAAAACACACAGAGCGGGCGGGGCATCTGCTCCGCCCATCTATATGGAATACCCCATTCTTAATGATGAACAATTAATTGATCTTGTAATGAAACAGGATCAACAAGCATTTAAGGAGATATTCGGAAGATACTCCAAGAAGATCTTTAATCTTGCATTCTCTTATGTGGGTGATTATCATTATGCCGAAGAGATAACTCAGGATATCTTTGTTACAATTTACGGAAAAAGCTCGAGTTTTAAGAAAACATCCTCTTTTTCAACCTGGATATACAGAATAGCGGTGAATGCGTCAGTTTCGCACTTAAGGAAGCACAAAAAGGATTTGATGCTTTGTGATATGGAGAGTGCGGAGGACCTGAGCGAGGAGCCGATTGTTCCGGAACCTCCAGATAGAAAAGAGACGGCAAATATTTTATTGAAATCCCTTCCGGAGAGTCAAAGAATGGCATTTATATTATCTCAAAAGGATAATTTGAAATATAAAGAAATATCCGCGATTATGAAAATTTCCGAAAAGGCTGTTGAATCTCTTATTTACAGAGCCAGAGAGAATCTTAGAAGGAGCATCAGGGAGATGAAATCAAGTGAAACTCTAAAGGAGAATCTATGAAACACTATGAACCTGTTGAAATTTCGAAATACATTGACAATGAACTCAAAACAGAGATCATGGAGAAGGTAAAAAATCATTTATCTGAGTGTTCTTCATGCAGGTCTTTGTATGAAGAGTATTCTGCTATTAAAAATACTAAAATGTTTTCTGAAGCGGAAGTGCCTGAATTTCTCTTTGCAAAAATCAATGAGACGGTTTTACACGAAAAAAGAGCTTCTTTTGGTTTTTTCAGACAATTGGTCTTTGCTCTGATGATATTTTTGTTTTTTGTCTTTTCATTCACATTCTCGCTTAATCAGGGGAGATCTCATTTTGCGAAGCAGACAGCATCGTCGTCCGAGCAGATTGCGGATGAATTTATTTCAAACATATCCTTTTATCCGTCAGGCTCTTTACTCAGCACTGTTTCATATATAGGCAGATAGTTGATTTTTCAGCCTCAGTCTGATATAATACTTGCAACAATGGAGGCTGTTATGACAAAAAAATATTTTTCCTTGTTTTTAATGATACTTATTTCACTTACAGTCTTTTCCGAACAGATAATAATTCAAATTAACAATTCAAATGATTATAACAGAATAGTCAATGAACATGACAGCGGGTATTTTTATCACATTAAAGAAGCTTTACCTGTAATTCCTTCACAGAAATTCTATATAGAAATTGACGGAAAGGCAGTTCTTAAAGGTATTAAATTTAATGAAGGCAACAGAACTCTGCTCAGAGATGCTGTGATTTTATCCGGAGAGAATCCGCTTCCTCTAATTATGAAGCCAAAGGAGAGGTCAGTTTTAAAATCTGTAAAAAGCCGGCTCCCGGAATCCGATTATCAGATTAAAATCGGTTATAAAGACGGCAAGACAATTTTTTACGGTTATGTCTCGGATTTTATTTATGAGGACGATATATTAAAAAAACGAAGCGGAGAATTAGTGATAGACTATTCAATTGTGAAAAACCCTGAGATAAAAAATCTGTCCAAAAGTATTTTAATAATAACTCTCGACTCACTCAAGACAAAATGGGAGGGTTATAAAGATTTTTATCCTGATTATGATGTATCAATACTGTCAGTCAATGATATTTTAGGATTGACATCGCCCCAAGACACTTTCGTAGAGAACATAAGGGAATATATCAGTTACTGCTATGAGAATCAGGGGCTTAAAGGAGTTATTCTCGGAGCTGATGTTGATTATATTCCGGGAATTTATATTTCACTTGTAATCACTCCTGCGTTAACGGAAGAAGATCAGATCCTGATTACGGACAGATACTATTCTTGTATTGACGGAGACTGGAATTTTGACGGTGACTCATTATACGGAGAGATGGAGGATTCCATAGATTTGTTTCCTGATGTGCTTCTCGGCAGAGTTCCTGCGAGAAACTCAGCAGATGTTGTAAATTTCCTATCAAAGGTGGCGGGTTTTAGAAATCTTGACATAGACACATTCCTCGGTGTTGCTTCATATCTTGATGCATACACTGATGGAGGGCTTAATATAGATAACATGATAACTCTGATTCCCATTACTTCACCTGTAAAAAAACTATATCAGTCACTCGGAAATTTGTCATCCGCGAGTTTTATAAATTCGCTAAATCAATCACCTATGCTTGTCACACATGACGGACACGGGAATTACAATGTGATTCAGACAGGAACCGATTATACTGATAACACAGATTTGGATTATTTGACAAATGTAAATCCGATTTTTATGTATTCACTTTCGTGCTTATCCGCCGCATATGATGAAGACTGCGTTGCAGAGCATTTTCTACGCTCAACAGGTGGAGGATATTATCTCGGCAATTCGCGCTACGGATGGTACACGCCGTATTTCCCGGGATTCGGAACGGGAGACCTTCTCAATGGCGCTTTCTTTAAAAACATTTACAACAGCACACAGAATCCTGTTGATGCTCTCTACAGGACTTTCAATGAATACTCCTATGAGATGAATGAGAAGAATGACTGGAGATGGCAGTTCTTCACACTCAATTATTTCGGCGACCCTATGGTTGACATAGAAACTGCAAAAGCAAAAAGCAACATCCAAATACAAGAGGCAATTTATAAAGACGGATATTTTTCAATGACAATGTATGTTGAGGATTCTGCTTTTGTAGAATTATCCTCAGATACTGTGATAAACACCAAAGTCCTTTACCCGTGTGATAATGTTTTCTGCACAAAAATTGACAATTCCGATTCAATAATACTCCGCATAAAAACGCCTGAAACAGTTGACTTTGACACCGTCCTATACACTGAAGAGAATAAAGCAAAAAGCGCGTATATAAGTTCTTATGAAATAACCGAGTACAAAACGGATTCTCTTAAACTGCATATTGATTTTGTCACAGACAGCTCTGACACATACCTTTTGAAACCTCTCTCTGTTACTGATACTCTTCTGCCTGTTGTGCAGGATACTTTAATAGAGATTTCAAATCCTTCTGACAGCGCGGAATATATATATGAAATAATCAGCCAGCCCTTAAACAGCACAATGCTTTCTTTTATAATCGGCAGTGACACTCTCTGTCTGCAATACGGAAGAAACTTGAATGAGAGCATACTTTTCAAAGCAGTCCCTGACAAACAGCATTATTCAAACGGTGAGAGCGGACAGTTCTCTATATCCGTCAAGAATAAAGGACTGCTCAAAAATATGAATGTGGTCTTTCAAAGCGACACTGTTTTGCTGGACACTTTTCCGAATTTATCTGATGTAAAATTTAAACGGAATTTCACTGTCAGTTCCGCTTCAGCAAAAGCATATTTTTCATTTAATGTTTCAGGATATAATCAGAGCATGATTAAACAGTACGTTCTTTCAATAAATGATGACTCTTCATATATGGATTTTGAAGACGGCAGGGAGATGGAGGTTGCAGACGGAGCGGCATCTTTCCACTTAAGCACAAACAGAGCATCGTCAGGCGACTATTCATATTACTGCGGAGAGACATATACTCCTATTTACCCGCCTAATTATGTGACGGGAATTTATTCCGATACATTTCTATTTGACACAACATCATTTGTAGGATTTGATGCTTATATTGATATAGAGAGCGGAATGGATTATCTTGTTGTTTATCTGTATTCAGGAGATTTGTATGTTCCTGTAATAACACTCTCAGGCAGACAAAATGCTTTCAAAACATACACATTCAATGCATCCGATTATTCAATTCTGAATGGTTTGAACACCCGTCTTGCTTTTGAGTTTTATTCGGAGGATGACAGTTATCAGTATGAAGGAGTATATATAGATAATATTTTGATGCCCGGGGCTCTCAACTCGATGGGCATACATGAGAAGAATATACCGAGTATGTATAAAGGCATGCAGTTAAATCAGGAAGTGAGTATAAAGAATGGAATTCTATTTGCAGAGGGTTTTTCAGCTGACGCAAAATTTGACATTTTTGACCTCTCCGGAAGGACCGTTTCCAAGGGAATTTTAAGGAAGGGAGTTACTGCAGTCAAACTGAATGTTCCAAACGGAAAATACTTTTTCAGAGCTGTTGATTCAGGAACGGTCTTTAAAAAGTCATTCTATATTTTAAAGTAAGAGGTTCATTTGATTTTGCGGAGTTTCATTGCCACGATGAGTCCCGAAAAGGAGCTTAATGAGGCAATGAGGAAAGGAACTGAAAAAGAAAATTTATCTATCAGCGCTCCGTGAATCATTGAGACAAAATAGACAGGAGCAATCATAGTATTGAAGAATCCTATGTAGGTGGGCCTCTTCTCATCTGTGGCTATTGTTAAAAGAAGAGAGGGGCCTCCGACCTGCACTCCTGAATAAAATATTCCTGCAAGAAAAAAGAGAAGATATATAATAAGAGTATTATATCTTGAAACATAAGCGGTTATGGGAAGCAAAAATCCCACAATTGAGGCGGCTACCAAAACATGTTTCACTGATTTTTTTCCGGCAATATAATTCCAAAGAAAATTTGAAGAGACAAGACCTGCCATTCTCGCAACAATCATGAACCCTGCAAGAGCCGGCTTCATTCCGAGCTCTCTTATTGCATAAATCATATAAAAAGGTTCAAGAGAGGCTGTGATGCCTAAAAGGACCCTCACTGAATAAAGATACTTGAAATTTCTGTCCTTTGAAAGAACTTTGACTCCCTCCTTGAAAAACGCCTTGAAGCTCTCTGTCTTTTTCTGTTCAGTATCTGCAGGCTCTTCGGCAAGGCAGAAAGAGAAAAGGCCGATTGTCACTATGAAAGCGGCTGAAATATAAATAAGGTAAAAGTCATAAGGAGAAGAATATTTGTTTAATATGAACCTGACCGCAAATCCTCCTATGATAGATAAAATTCCGCCGATAGCTATCCTGAGTCCCCAGAATGATGTGAGTTTTTGAGGAGATATTGTCTTGGCAACAACATCCATAAACGAGAGTCCGGCAATTCCTCCGAAAATCTGATAGAGAAAGAGTGCCGATAGGAATATCCATAAGACTCCCGAAGGGTTCAGCATAATTACAAATGCAAGAACAAACATCATCATGGCGCGGATGAATGCGGTCCTGTCATAGATGTATTTTTTATAGGGTTTTCCTTCATGAAAATGAGCCATAAAAATCTGAGGCAGAGGCCATAGTGTGTCGTGGAACGAGGAACCGAATCCGATTATCACATTCGATTTAGTCAATGTGCTTAGATACAGAGGCAGGATTGTTGAAGAACCTGTGAACGAATCAGTGAGGTTCATCAGTATTCCGTTCACAATTCCGAGTATATAATTCTTTTTGATATGCGTTTTCTGCATAAGAAGAATATTAACACGGCTTTAAGAAATGTCAAGAATTCTATTGCAAAATAATTAATTTGTGATATATTTACACGGAATTTATGAATAAAACAATTTCTTACAATAACAAGATTAGAAATCTTGCGATCATAGCTCATGTTGACCATGGCAAGACAACTCTTGTCGATGCAATGTTCAAGCAGAGCGGAACATTCAGGTCGAATCAGGTTGTTGAAGAGAGAGTGATGGACAAGCTTGACCTTGAGAGAGAGAGGGGAATCACAATAGCCGCCAAGAATTGTTCGATACATTATCATGACATAAAGATAAACATCATTGACACTCCCGGACATGCTGATTTCGGTAGCGAGGTGGAGAGAGCCTTGTTTATGGCTGACGGTGCAATTCTCTTGGTTGACGCATCCGAAGGACCTCTGCCTCAGACGAGGTTCGTCTTGAAAAAAGCTTTGGAAAAAGATCTGAAGATAATAGTGCTTATAAATAAAATCGACAGAAGCGATGCACGGCCGAAGGAAGTTATTGATGAAATATTCGAACTCTTCATAACTCTTGATGCGACTGACGAACAGCTTGATTTTCCTGTCCTCTATTCAGTGGGAAGAGACGGCATGGCTAAGAAAAAACTTGAGGATGAGGGCACTGACCTTAAGCCGCTCTTTGAATTGATTGTGAATTATCTTCCCGGACCCGTCTTTGTGAAGGATGAAGTATTTCAAATGCTTGTCTGCGACCTCGGGTATTCCGATTATCTCGGAAGACTTGCAATAGGAAAAGTGATAAACGGTTCTGTTAAAAAGAATGATTCATTGGCTTGCATAGATATAGATGAAAAAGTCAATCCACTGACAGTTTTGAATCTGCAGACATACGAGGGAATCAAACTTAAAGAGATAGATGGAGCTGATCAGGGAGATATAATTGTTCTTGCAGGAATTGAGAATGTAAGAATAGGAGACACAATCTGCAACAGGGAGGCGCCGAAGTCCGCTCCGAGAATAATGATTGACGAACCGACCGTATCAATGCTTTTTACAGTGAATACTTCTCCTCTTGCAGGCAGAGAAGGGGAGTATGTGCAGTCGAGCAAACTCAGACAGCGCCTTAATAAAGAGACATTGAAGAATGTGGGAATACAGATTGAAGACGGAGCCTCTCCGAACAGTTTCAATGTGAAGGGGAGAGGAGAGCTTCAGCTGGCAATACTCATAGAAACAATGAGAAGAGAGGGATTCGAGCTGTCTGTGGGAAGACCGAAGGTTATTATGAAGGAAAAAAACGGCGAGCTTCTTGAGCCGATTGAACATATATTTATAGATGCAGAGGATTCTTATGTGGGTATTGTAACTGAGAAATTGTCCCAGAGAAAGGGCATTCTTTCAAATATGGCTACGAATTCTTCAGGAAGAGTGAGAATGGAATTTTTAATGCCCTCAAGAGGACTCATTGGGTATCGCTCTGAATTTCTCACTGACACGAGGGGAACCGGACTGATGAACGGATATCTTCATGGATTTGAAAAATACAAAGGCGATATTCCGACGAGGCACACAGGCTCCCTTGTCTCTGAAAACAACGGAAAAGCAATTGCATACGCATTATCTCATCTTGAGACCCGCGGAATATTGTTCGTAGTTCCGAATGACCCTGTATATGAAGGAATGATAATCGGAGAGAATAATAAAGACAATGACCTGAATGTAAATCCTACAAAAGAGAAGAAGATGTCGAATATGCGTTCGGTGTCAAAAGATGATGCGATAATGCTCACCCCTGTTATGCCTATGACTCTCGAAAAAGCAATGGAATTCATCAGGGATGATGAAATGATAGAGATTACTCCAAAGTCAATCAGACTGAGAAAAGCCGTTTTGTCCGCAATGGAGAGAAAAAGAACAAGAGGCGAAAAATTCAAGGCCGAAGAAGACGACGACGATTAATTCCGATTTTTATTGACATAAAAAACTTAATAGATAATATATATATATGATTTTTGACGCATTAATCAATTTTTTCAATTCTACAGGCATTGCATATCTTGATTACAGGCATATTATAATGATTGCAATAGGCTGTTTACTGATATTTCTGTCAATAAAAAAGAACTATGAACCGATGCTCCTTCTCCCGATAGGTTTTGGAATCATAATCGGCAATATACCTTTTATAGAGGGCCTCGGAGTGAACATATATGAAGAAGGAAGCGCTCTGAACATTTTCTTTGAGAGCGTCCACAGAAACATTTTTCCGCCTTTGATTTTTTTGGGAATCGGAGCCATGACTGATTTCACTGCGCTCTTATCCAATCCGAAGACATTCATGCTCGGAGCCGCCGCTCAGATTGGAATTTTTGCATCTCTCCTCTGCGCATACTATTTGGGATTTACTCTTGAAGAGAGCGCCGCAATAGGAATAATCGGAGGGGCGGACGGACCTACATCAATTTACATTGCCACAAAACTTGCTCCGCATCTTCTCGGAGCAATAGCAATGTCCGCATATTCGTATATGGCTCTTGTGCCTGTAATTCAGCCGCCTCTGATGAAGCTCTGCACAACCAAATCCGACAGAATAATCAAAATGAAGGCAGGAAGGGAAGTAAAAAAAATCGAACTTATCATTTTCCCGATATTCGCCTTTTTGATTTCAGCTCTTCTTGCGCCTGCGTCTCTTCCTCTTCTCGGAATGCTCTTTCTCGGCAATCTGCTGAAGGAATCGGGAGTGACTGACAGACTCGCAAAGACAGCCGCCAATTCAATCATTGACACTTCAACCATAATAATCGGCGTTGTTGTGGGAGCATCTGCGAGGGGAGATTTGTTTTTAACATGGCAGACAATAAAAGTACTTATTCTCGGATGTTTTGCATTCGCATTTTCAACTGCAGGCGGAGTCTTGTTCGTTAAATTCATAAATCTGTTTTTGAAAAAAGATGACAAAATAAATCCATTGATAGGTTCTGCAGGCGTCTCCGCATTTCCGGCTGCGGCAAGAGTGTCGCAGATGGTCGGCAGGGAGTATGACAAGAACAATCATCTTCTCATGCATGCAATGGGTGCGAATCTTGCAGGACAAATAGCCTCTGCAGTCGCCGCAGGCATACTGATATCCTTCTTTTACTGAAATTAAGCAGTTTCATTACAGTCAATAATATTTTCATTCTATTCTAATATAATAATTCATATTTGCCCATATTAAATTATCTTAAATCACATTTGAAGGTATTTTCATTGATATTGAAAAATATAGAATTTAATTGTATACTTATAAAAATGGAGGCAGGATGAAGAGACTGTTGACATTGTTTCTTGTGATTGGAGTATTGGGGATATACGGACAGATAACAGAGGCCGAAATACAAGCAGAGGCAGATACAATAATTCAAACTGATACTATCGGTACTGAGAATTTGCAGATTGAAGGTGATACAGCTTCATCAATTAAAGATTCATTATTTACCGAGGAAAGCAAAAAATACCAACAAGAGATAATAGAAAAGAAGGATAGCTCAATATCATGCTGTTTAAGCGGAAAGAATCAGCCGGAACAAAAATCGAAATGGAGTTTTGGAATAGGGTATGTGGGATCGTATAATAGTGCCATTCCTGATATGTTAACAGATTATGTATTATATCAAGTTGAATGGTTCGGAGAATTGAGTTTAAATGATTGGCTAAGGCTTTATAATTATTGGATAAATGGATTGGAATTAAGCTATTTATGGAGATTGGAAAATAAAAATTGTTTTGAATTAAATTTTTCAACTGGATATTTTTTAGCTGGATATACGGATAATAAAGGTATATATTCTTATTATGATGGTGTAAATTCGCTAGAATATAAAACGAAATCATTAAGCAATTATTCTCTCGGATTACTTTATTCAAAGAATTGTAAATATTTTATGGGTGTGGATATTATTTATTCTTCAATTGAAGGAGAAGAAGTATATCATTTAAATAGAGTAGTCATTGACACTGTTGAAGTTAATCGTAAGGGTATAGGTGTTGGTTTTGTTGGGAAAATGAGATTTACTCCATTTTTGCAATACAAAAAAATGTCATTGAGTAGTTATATGAGTTTAAAAATTGGAGGATCGATTGAAGTTTGGAACGATTCACCCTGGAAAGATATATGGCAAAACAATAGAAAATACATAACAAATTATACGGGTGTTAACTTTGGAATTCAAATAAACTGGAGATGATTAAATGAAAAATATATTTATTATGATTATTGTGTTACTTACTTCCATGCTCATTTATTCTGATAATATCGCCCAGATTTATGTTCACGGAACCAAATCAGAAGCAGTTCCTTTGCAAAAAAATTATGATAAACCATATACTGGCGGTTGGACAACATGGTATCCATTGGATAAGGATAGCAATTTAGATTTTCCTACAGCAATGACTCAAATCGTTGAGGGGGGATACGATGGTTATAAATATGGAAAAACAGTAGATGGCGAATATGCCGTTATGTGTGATAAGAATACTGAATTAATGATTACGAATTATCCAAAATCAGTTTACAATTTTTCATATTATAGACAAGATGGAGAAAAGGGAGTAATTGGAAGCGGAAGCAATGGTCGACTTAAATGTATGGTTCAAAAAAATGTTCGAATAAAATCCGCAATTAGATTGCTTGATAATTCATGACAAAGTGCTAATATTGGATTATTATAATCAGGAGGCAGGATGAAGAAACTTTTGACATTGTTTCTTGTGCTTGGAGTATTGGGGATATACGGACAGATAACCGAGGCAGAACTACAGATACAAGCAGATACAACACAAAATGCCGATACAATAATTCAAACTGATACTATCGGTACTGAGAATTTGCAGATTGAAGGTGATACAGCTTCATCGATTAAAGATTCATTATTTACCGAAGAAAGCAAAAAAGACCAACAAGAGATAATAGAAAAGAAGGAAAGCTCGGTATCATGCTGTTTAAGCGGAAAGAATCAGCCAGAACAAAAATCGAAATGGAGTTTTGGAATAGGGTATGTGGGAGAATATAATTATGCGGGCCCGCATTTGATTGCTAATTATTTGGACAGAGTTGAATGGATTGGAGAATTGAATTTATATCAGCTATTGACATTATTCAATTATTGGATGAATGGTGCTGAAATGTATATAAAATATTTAAATTTAAACAAATTAATCTTAATCAATTCATTAAGCTATGCATATACAGAAAGAACTCATTGTTCAATTATGACAGACTATGTCATTCTTGATGATTCAACTTTAGCAGCAAATTATGATATTTATAATATAAAGAAAATTTTTACTAGTTTTTTATTTTCTAAAAATAACTTTGTTTTTGGTGGGCCTTGTATTGAAATAACAGATGTAGCTGGATTAGAAACTCTATATAAACGAAAGGATGAAAAATGGCAAAAAGATAGCACAGAAGTTCGAAGGGTTGGATTAGGACTGGGAGTTGATTTCAGAATTATATATAATTCATTACAAATGTATAATATAAAATTGCCAACATTATGGTTTGGAATAAAAGTAGGTCAAACGCTTGAGGTGTGGAACAACTCGCCATGGAAGGAAGTTTGGTGTGATAGTAAACTCATAGTTGGTTTCACAGGTATTAATTTCGGGCTTCAAGTAAATTGGGGAAAATAAAATGAAAAATATATTTATTATGATTATTGTATTGCATATTTCGTTATTAGTTTCATCTGATAATATAGCTCAAATCTATGTTCATGGAACAAAGTCTGAGGCAATACCTTTGCTTAGGTTTTTTGATTTAACAAAACTCAAAGTAGTTTTAGCCGGTGGTTGGACTACTTGGTACCCAATGGATCCAATAGATTCTTCTCTACTTTTTCCAACAGCAATGACACGAATAGTAGAAGAAGGCTATGCCGGTTATAAATATGGAAAAACAATAGATGGCGAAGATGCTGTGATGTGTGATAAGAATACAGAATTAATGATTACGAATTATCCAAAATCGGTTTACAATTTTTCATATTATAGACAAGATGGAGGACAGGGAGTAATTGGAAGCAATGGACGACTTGAGGGTATGGTTCAAAAGAATGTTCGAATAAAATCCGCAGTTAGATTGCTTGACAACTCATGACAAAGTGCTAATATTGGATATTATAAAATGGAGGCAGGATGAAGAGACTTTTGACATTGTTTCTTGTGATTGGAGTATTGGGGATATACGGACAGACAACAGAGGGTGATGATGAAATAATTCCAGATTCAATAAAAGCGGAAACCAAAATTATACCAGAATCTAAGGTTTTCATAAATGACAATAACAAATTAACGGATAAAAATGTCAGCAACAAGGAGACAAAAACGTATTGCTGTTTTCAAGGAATATTAGCTCCTGTATTTAAACAATATGAAAATGACACATTGAAATCAACAAATGACGAAGTTTATTGCTGTTGCATGATTGATTTGAGGGGATTTCAGAAAGAAAATTGTCAGGATTCTTCAGCATATAGCATTGGATATACTTTAAATGTTTATCCTAGGGTTTTTTATTCACCGTACGACGGTCAAACATTCTTAGGAGCAGGTCAAGACGGATACCTTCGAGCCGGTAACCCTCTTTGTTTGTTTCATAAGATTGAGATATGTCATAACATAAATTTACTAAATAAAATACCATTTAAAATAGGATATAATTATGAGTATTCAAATTCAATTGATAAAGTAGCAGATGTGTATGTGAAATCATCAAATATAGAATATTCCTTGCGTTATTATAACGGATTGAACCTATTTACATTTCATTCTTTAGGTATAAATATGTATAAAGAAAGCGGCTGTTTTAGAATGGGGTTGTCTAATGGGATTACATATATGAAACAAGAATTTTATGCTGTGTATTTAGGTGATGATGAATGGTATAACATTGATGTAAATAGGTTGCATTATCAAATCGGTGTAAATGCAGGGATTAATTATACAGTATCAAATCATGTAACACTCAGTTTTGGTATGGAGTATAAAAGATATTTTCAAATGACATCATATGTTAACTATCCAGATATAATTTATGAAGTAAATAAAATAAATCTGGGTATAGTTACGCATTTTATAACACTCATCTTCAATTTTTAGGAGAAAACATGAAAAGAGTATCATTTTACATATTCATACTTTATTCTATTAACTTGCTTTCAACCCCAACAATATTTATAACAGGAATAAAGTCCGAGGGTGTAGACACAATGGGATTCAAAACGTGGAATGATATCGAAAAAGAGAATCCGGATGATCCCGTTTACTACTCCTGCATGCATCAAGTAGCTGGTTATAAGGGCTATCAATTATCTCCCGTATTAGATTGTAATAAGTATGTTGTCTTACCTTCAGGCTTGGATGAAAACACGATGTTTAATTTTTCATATTATGACATTTCAAGTTCAATATCTGGAGTAATTTCAATTTCTGCAGATAGTGTACGGGTCTATTTTAAAAACTACACTTGCAGTGCGGGAGCGGCTACTTTTGTTTTCATGCCTTTTATGGATGAATATCCAATAGAGGATTATGATTCGGTAAAATATGTACCAAAATATTTACCAGATTTACATCTAATGACATATCAAACTTTGTATGGTGTTAAGGACGGATATTATTTAGGAGATTACGGTAAAAATTATATTGATCATTGGAAGAGAAATCGCTATGCAGAGCATTTGTGTAAATTTATAGATAAAGTGTTAGCATCAACGGGAGCGAGTAAAGTTAATCTTGTGTGTCATTCAATGGGTGGTTTGGTTGCAAGAGCGGCTCTAATTGGATATGGATATTCATCAAAAGTATATAAGATAATAACTGCAGGTACTCCTCACCAATCGTTGGAAGGTGATGCCGGGGAATTGTTTTATAGAGTATCTATGGAACCACAAGGTTGGCAAAAATCGGGAGAATTGATGGAGTTAGATGTAGAATGCGATTATACATATGGTGATATTAAGTTCTACGATTTAGAAACAGGAGAGAGAAAAGATTTTGCAGATATGCTTGGTTATGATGTAAATCCAACAAGGATAGTTTGCATTTCAGGTGATAGAAATGCTGGATTAGGAGGAACATTATACTCTAACGAGCCAAATGATGGACTTATTTTTAATAGCATTTCTACACTCAAACCTTCAAGCCTTGCAGATTACAATCCGATTATATATGCCAGTCATTCTATGTCTGGAGATATATTGAGTTTCAACAATTTAGGACAACTTGAATTATCATTAACTCATTGCACCTATGTTACAGAATTTATAAAAAAATGGCTTATTGATGATACCATCATTGAATTTACTGGAACTGCTGAAGATTTAGATGCTAAATTTTATGTAGTTACTGACGAAGCAGGCAATAAAACATCTCGTTCGGTTAGAGTGCAAATTGAAAATAACGGAACATCCAATATTAATTATGGAGATTTTTTGTCGTTATTAGCTTATCCCATAGAGAAAATTGTAATAAGTGGTGATACCAACGAGATAAGCCCATATGTTGGAATATCATTATCTAATGCATATGACAATAGAAGAATTATAGGTAACCCGATGGGAAGTCCAATCTTTATGATGAATTGTGAATATAATAACACTACATTTGATTTAACAGATGAATATCGTTCAGCAATTTATTTATATGATATGAAAGGATTGATAACAACCGATAAAATCTACAACTATGCTCCTTTTGACAACTGGGGAGATGCAATAGCACCATATGTTGATTTGTTTCCCGGCGTTGTAGATCTTGCACTTGCTACAGCATTAACCACATATAATATTAATTGGATATCAAATGATATATCCGTAAGGAATAGATTGTGGTATATAAGAGCTGGGAGTTTGGAGATAATAGACAGCGTCATACCCGGCTCGGCAATGAGCAAAAGCTTCAGGATACCGCCATTGAGGAGCTCAAAAACAATCCCTTCTCATCCGTCAACTTATAATCTGATGCAGTTTAATGTAAGATATGAGCTTGATGATAATGGATATTTTTGCCAAAACAGCAAGTGGCTGACTATCAGCACACCTGACTGGAATCCTGATAATTTGAGATTAGTGTATCAGGATGAGGATTCAATAAAGTTGGCTTGGACAGACAGCTATAACTTAGTTGATAAAATTTTTCGAAACGATACAGCAACAGCGAATATGGTAAGAAATGTTAACACATATTCGGATAGGGGTTTTAAAAGAGGAGCGAATAATTACTATGAGGTGCATTCGAGATGGGTATATCCGAATGGGGATACTTTAATAAGTGAGAATGACAACAATACACATAGAGAAACCGTGTTTGGAATACCTTGCAATGCGCCTAAAGCATATCCGATAGCGTGTATCTGGCAACCAAACGATAAGGCATTGATAAAATGGATTGACAATTCAAATCATGAGGAAGGATATAGAATAAAGATAAAGCAGAACGATACACTTAAAGGAACAAAAGATACAATAATAAATTTGGCCGAAGATCCCGATACATTGGAATGGATGCATCAGACAACGAAAATTGGGCAAATGAAGTATATCGTATATTCAATGAATAAAGGAGCATTTTCAAAGGATTCGGTGGAATATATCAATTATAGAGGATACGGAACACCGCTTATTTCGATAGATAGTATTGAACTAAGTAAGGGAACCGTAAGAATAAAAGGAGATACTATATTAACCGGAACGAGAAGAAAACTGAACGGAGATATAATTTCAATAGAAGCGTATAAAGAAGGATTTGAAAATAAAATACTAAAGTCGGAATTCATAAAAGATGATAATGCGCAGATAATAGGAATTAAGAACAGCGATATGTATGCGGGAATAAACGGGTCAAGCACAAATAGAGATTCGATAATCTGGATTTATGTTAAGGAAGGAAATCGTTACACGAAAAAGTACATTGAAGATCTTCTCTATACACCTGTAGATTTGACTGATCAGAGACCGAAACTTCTCTCTGCGATATATAAGAACAATTACATACATTTGCTTGTGAGTTTTAAGTCAACGAACTCCGCAACAAAATCTGTTTTGGTTTTATTCAGGATTGACAATAACTGCAATTACATAACTTATCACAGTATTCAAAGCTTGAAAGGGATTCTTGATTTTAATGGAACGATAGAAAGCAAGGGTGCGAATGAGATTGTGATAGGATACAGCGGGAAGGACGAATCAAGCGGTAAAATAACCGGATTAAACATTATTTCGACAGGAACTTCGTCTTATGCCACAATTACGACATATTCTCCGTATGCTAACACCAGTTTCAACAAGAGCTTTGAAGAAACCTTTGACTTGGAGATGCTGACCGATTCAATTCTTTACCTGTTAAGCCATAAGGTGGGAACAACCTTTGACACGTTAAAAGCAGTGAAATATGATATGAAAAACAAGATTCAAGCTTCAATAGACTATATAAATATCAGTTCTTCAGCAGTGGCAGATTATTTTCAATTTCCGAGGATAGTTAAGTATAGGGATTATATGGTTGCCAGCTGGTTGAATTATGAGGACAGTGGATTTGACAGAATCTATACGAAGAAATATTCATTGACAGAGAAGAGCGGAATAGAGGTTGCAAAAGAGACAAACTGGAATGATACATATGTAAATGATTATCTAATAGTTAAGAATGAAGCAGATGAAGGATTAGAATTAGTAACAGAAGAGGCACTTTTTTCATATGGTGTAAAAGGGTTAAAGCGAATCGATTACAAACTACCGGTAATGAAAATAATAATGAATGATGAATTATCGTGGTATAAAAATGGCACTTTTACAGTGAAAGTGACAGACGGGAATGGATTGAAACTCAGCAATGCCAAGGTGTCGGTAACAAACGGAGTAGATATAGATTTTGAAGGGACGACTGATGTAAATGGCGAAGTGACGGTTTCGTATTTTACAAGAAGTTCTAATAAGATAACAATAAAGGCGGTAAAAGCATTTTACGGGGATTGTGTGAAAAAGTTTTTGGTAACAACGAATACGATGGAAGTGAACTGCGTAAAAGAGGTCAGCGCATTCAAGGATACAACAATAGAGATAGGAGTTTATACATATACAATCGGACTTGAGGAAGTTGTAGCACATAAAGTGGCGGTTCCGTCTGCTGAAGTGATATTGAGCAATGGAATAAATATAGAAGATACATCAATAACTGCGGCGAATGGCAAGGTAATGGCTGAAATAAGCGGCAGGGATACGATTGAATGGCTCGGAAGGGACTGTTATGTGGATTATACAAAGGAAATAGATGTAATAGTTTCAAAAGAGGGATATAAAACAGAGACGGTTAAGATAAAGAAGGAGATGAGAAGCAACAGCAGTAGCGCTACAGGGTATAATAACAGCAATCATGTGATAAAAAGGGACGAGTTAAATTTATACATGGCTTATGGAGACGGAGACAGCGTAGTGTTTGGACGGAGCAACAATTTTGGAGAATGGTGGATGCTTGAGAAGGTGGGAGAAGGGAAGAATCCTTCAGTGGCATTTGCAGGAGAAGGCACAGTGGCAATGTTGTATACGGGGCTTGACAGTCTCGGATATTATTATACATACACAGAATCGCCTTTTCAGCCGATAGATACAGTGTATCCGACAGTGATAGATTGTGAGCCGGGAGTAATAGCAGGAAATGTATTGACAGGGAAGGTATATGTGGCTGGAATAATGCATCCTCTTAAGGGGCTGGATTACGGCAATCTTTTATATGCAGAGTTCATGTTTGACAATCTTGACGGAATAGTGGAGACAACATTAGTGCCTGCAACATTAGAGGAATATACGCCGAAATCTTGGCAGAGCATAGCGACATATTATGACAAGTATATGAAGAAGTACTATCCCGTTGTTGTTTATGGAGACATATACGGAGAGATAAACTTGGTTAAGTATGACGGGATAGACGGAATGTGGATGCCGCCTGTCGGAGTGACAAGGACAAGCGAGGAATCAAAGGAGAGTTATATATCATCAAACGGCGAGAAGACTGCAGTAATATGGAGCGAGGAAAGGACCATCGGCTCAAATACTTGGGATATATGGCTTAACGGAGAGTTGTATAAGACAAGCGGAGCAGAGAGCTATACTGAACCGAAGATAAAGGCAGGAAATTATGTTGCGTATAATGAGAGCAAAGAAAGAATAGGTCTTGACCTGTATGGGTTGAATTACATTGGAGCGGACATAAGGACATCAGCCGAAGACAGTGTTTACTATCCTGATTTTGAATTTAAGACAGAATACAATAGAACCGGACTTGAATTGAATCATACAATGTATCTGGTGTGGACGGAGAAGACTGGAAGCGCATATACAGTTAAGGATACGATAATAGAGGTAAAGACAAGCGGAGATTTGCAGGCATTTATTGCGGGTGAGTTTACAGATACGATAACTGAATTGGCTGATTCACCGTTACGAGATATAATCAATAACGGAAGGGAGAAGATAGAGAGGCTGTACATGGAAATAGGCGAGATAGAGTCGGATAAGGAATACAAACTGACAGTGACCACAACCAACCCGAACAAGAACTATCCTTATCTTTTGATGATAGACGGAATAGCTGTTGATACGATAGAAAAAGAGGATGAGACGACAGAGGTTTATCTGACAGAAGATATGAAGTCGGACAACACGATATTGATAACACTTGACAGGGTAAAGGGAAACCCGAACAGAGTTGCAAAGATGGAGATACGGAAGTATGATGAAGTGACAAATGTATCAATACTCGGAAGCGCCATAGTTAAAATGATTACAGAGAAGAAGGGAATAAAAGAGCATGTGAAGATAAAGACAATGAGCAAGGGACTGATAGAGATGACAATAGAAGGAGACTGCGGCGGGAATCTTGAGATGGAGATATATGATGTCGCTGGCAGAAGGACAATGAAAGAGACTTTTAAAAATCTAAAAAACGGATATAATGAGATAATCTTAAATGCGAATGAACTGTCAGGCGGAGTCTATTTCTACAGATTGAATACAAGATCAAACCAATACAAAGGAAAGATTGTATTGATTAAATAAACATATTAATTAATCTGTCTGTTTTTGGGAATTAACAAATATGATTACTTTAACTTGACAAAACCTATTTTTTATAATATAATAATGAACTTAATTTAAGCATAGGAGTAACTTATGGCAAACAAGTGTGAAATATGCGGAAAGAAGCCTCAATTCGGCTCGACAGTTTCGCATGCGCACAATGTGACAAAAAAAACCAGAATGCCCAACCTTAGAAGAGTTAAGGCGGAAGTCGAAAAACAGACGAAGTATATATATGTCTGTTCAAGATGCATTCGTTCTGGAAAAGTTAAAAAGTCCGTTTAACTATTGACACTTAAAGTATTATGAATTATATTTATCCTAAAGTTATTTAGGAGAAAAATAATGAAAAAATTTCTTTTATCGATAGTTTTATTGTTCTCTACAACAGTACTTATCTTTTCAACCGCCTCCCAAGCAGGTGCGATCTTCTTGATGATCTATCCGGGTTCTCGCGCCGTAGGTTTGGGCAACGCATACACTGCAATTTCGGATGATGCGCTTGCTACCTACTACAATCCTGCCGGGTTGGGTTTGCAGGACAAGAAAGATATTGTGCTTATGCATGTCGAATGGCTTCCCGGGCTAAATGCAGGTATGTATTATGAGTTCGCAGGAGTCGTTGTTCCCACGAAGTACGGTGTTTTCGGAGGAAGTTTGATTTATCTTACGACCGGCGAGACATCTGCGACAAGCGACAATGACCCTACAGCCACTTGGAACACATTCGATCTTGCAGTAACCTTATCTTACGCCTATAAATTAAGAAACAATCTCTCAGTAGGCGCTTCTGGCAAATTCATCTATTCATTTTTGGCACCGGATTGGGTAGTTCAGGATTTTTCGATAGGCAGTGGAGGGCAGGGGCAATCAGTGGCTCTGGATTTGGGTGTGATATATAATCCCACGAAAACAACAACATTAGGATTGTCACTCTCAAACATGGGTCCCGGAATTCAGTACATCGCAGAAGGAAGCATAGACGATCTTCCCTGCGCGCTTCGACTAGGCATCAAACAGATGATTCTGGAGAACAGACTCAACAAACTCATGTTCACATCAGACATTACCAAAGTCTTTGCAGGAATTGACCTTGATTCCCTCAATGACTCCGATTTTGTCTTTGAGTTCTCAAGATTATCCGAAAAGAAGAATTCTACTGAGGATTCTCTTCATTTGAGCATGCTTGAAGCGGAATTTTTGGACACATGGCTGAGCTTCGGCCTTGAGTATCTCTATTATGATTTATTCGCTTTGAGGGCAGGCTACTTTGTGGACAGCTACGGCGAAAGAATCGGATTTACTTTCGGCGGCGGAGTTATAGTCAAAAACAGCATCCGTATTGACCTTGGCGTTGACTCAGACATCTACAAATTTGAAACTGCGAATTACCGCATCTCCTTAGGCTTCAAGTGGTAGATAGTGGATTTAATTCTCAATATAAATAAAGAGAAGTCCATATCCTCATTTGATGTCATCAGGTTTCTAAGGAGAAAAACAGGCGAAAGGCGCATGGGTTTTCAGGGAACTCTTGATGTCTTCGCTGAGGGTGTTCTTCCAGTATTCACAGGTTCGTACACAAAAATAATCCCATACATTTACAGCGGAGTAAAAGATTACTTATTTGAAATTCAGCTCGGACTGAAGACTGATACTCTTGATATAACCGGAAGTATAATCGAAAAGAAGGATTTTCCGAAGAATCTGCCGAGAGAAGAGATTGAGATTCTTATAAAAAAGGAATTTACGGATGAGTACATTCAGAGAGTTCCTGAATATTCCGCAGTGAAGATAAACGGCGCTGTAGCATATAAACTGGCGAGAAAAGGAATCTCTCAGGATATGCCGTCAAAGGAAGTGAAGATATTTGATGTGAAAATACTCTCTTCTGATGGCGGAATTATAACAGGAAAAATATCCGTCTCCTCCGGCTTCTATGTGCGTCAGTTCGCAAATGACCTCGGAGAGTCTTTAAAAACATACGCAATTGTTACGAAACTGCAGAGAACAAAGAGCGGCGATTTCTCTATTGAAGAGAGCATAAAGATGGATGAAGCTGATGAAAAGAGAGCTGTGAACTTAAAAAAACTTCTTGAAAAAAGAATGAAAATAATATATATGAACGAAGAAATGACAAAGGATTTAAGAAACGGAAAAGAGATTCCGAATACCTCAAACATACAGGGTTTATGCGTAGCATTTGATTCTGATGAAAGAGACTGCATCATTCTCTCAGGAGAGGGAGAGGCATTGAAAGTGAAGAGGATTATAAAATGAATATTTATTATGGGCTTGATTCATTTAAAAAACTCAAAAAGAATCTTACCATTACAATAGGTTCATTCGATGGTCTTCACAGAGGTCATCTGAAAGTTTTGGAGAGGCTCTCTTTGGAGGCAAAAGAGGCGTCGTCCGATACATGCGTGATTACATTCGAACCTCATCCGAGAATGCTTTTAAGCGATGTGACTGAGAATTTTCTTCTCTCCACTCTTCAAGAGAAAATGTACCTTATGGAGGAGAGCGGATTTGTTGACAATATTCTCGCCATACCGTTTGATAAATCATTTTCTTTGATATCTTCGACTGATTTTATTGAATCAGTTATTTTGAAAAACACAACTCCGTCAGCCATTATTGTCGGATATGACACGCATTTCGGAAGGAACAGGATGGGCGATGTCACGCTTTTAAATAATATTTTGAGAAACTATAAAACAAAAATATCAATAGTGGAGCCGGAGATGATTGACGGACAGGTTGTATCCAGCTCCCTTATAAGAAAGCATATCAGATTCGGCGAAGTATCTCTGGCAAATGACCTTTTGGGATACAAATACTTTCTTCAGGGGCATGTGGTGCGCGGCGAAGGAAGAGGAGCTCTTCTCGGATTCCCTACAGCAAATATAGAATTCACAGACAGAATAAAAATACTGCCTCAGAACGGAGTATATGCGGTCTCTGTTATTTATGACAAAAAAGAATACAGAGGCATGATGAATATCGGAAAGAGGCCTACATTCAACGAGAGTTTGTCAATGGAAGTTCATCTTATTGATTTTAATGATAATCTGTACAATAAGATGCTCAAAATAAGCTTCATCAAACGACTGAGAGATGAAGTGAAATTCGGCTCATCTGACGAACTTATAGAACAATTGAAAAAAGACAAAGAAAAAATAAAAAATCTAAAGGAGGCTTTATGGCACTAAAAAAAGAAAAGAAGCAGGATTTGATCACAAAATTCAAAGTCACTGAGAGTGATACCGGTTCGCCGGAAGTTCAGATTGCTCTATTGACCGAGAGGATAAATATGATATCCGAACACCTGCAGAAATTCAAGAAGGACATTCACTCAAGGAGAGGATTACTTCAGCTCGTCGGAAAGAGAAGGCGCTTGCTTGATTATCTTATGAAGAAAAACTTTGACAGATACAAGAAAGTGATTAAGGAATTGAATATTAGAAAATAAGGGAGGCATTTTTATGGAGCAAAAAATTAAAGGCGCCTTTGGCAGGTACCAGCTTGAAATTTCAACCGGTAAAGTTGCAAAACAGGCAAACGGCTCCGTAGTTGTAAAATTGGATGATAATATCATCCTTGTGACTGCGGTCGCATCTAAGGATAGAAAAGAAGGGCAGGATTTTTTCCCGCTCACAGTAGATTACAGAGAGAGATATTATGCAACGGGAAAGATTCCGGGCGGATTCTTTAAAAGAGAGGGAAAGCCGAGGGACAGGGAGATTCTTGCGTCAAGGCTTATTGACCGTCCCATCAGGCCATTGTTTCCCGATGATTTCATGAATGAAACGCAAATAATTGCGGCATTATTTTCAGCTGACGGAAAGATTGACACTGATGTTCTTGGAGTTATAGGCGCATCAGCGGCACTCTATCTTTCCGATATTCCCTTTAACGGACCCGTTGGAGCATGCAGAGTTGCTATGATTGACAAACAGCTCGTGGACTCACCCACATTTGAAGAGCTTCAGAATGCAGAGCTTGAGGTTGTGATAGCAGGAACGGAGACGACAGTGACAACAATTGAATCATCTGCAAATGAAGTCTCTGAAGAAGATATGTTACGCGCGATAGAGTTCGGACATGAGAGAATCAAAGAATCAATAAAACTTCAAAAAGAGCTTGCAGAAAAGATAAAAGTTAAGAAGATGGTTTACGAGCCGTTCATAATTCCTGATGAACTGAAAGAAAAGATAAGAATGGTCGCAGTTGCGGAACTCCCGAGAATCAATGAAATCTTTGAGAAACAGGCGAGAAATGAAGAATTCTACAATCTTGTAAAGAAGATCAAAGACGAGCTCAAAGAAGGATATCCTGATTTTGAGCACATGATACCTAATCTCGTAGAGGATGTCAGAAAAGAGATGATTCGAGAGAAGATAATCAACAAAGGAATAAGGCTTGACGGAAGAAAGGTCACTGACATAAGAAATATCACGTGCGAAATCGGCGTGATGCCTCGAATCCACGGTTCTGCTTTATTCACGCGCGGAGAGACGCAGTCGCTCGGATGCCTCACTCTCGGCACTTCTTCTGACGAACAGACAATAGAGGACCTTGAAGGAGAATCTTCAAAATCATTCATGCTTCATTATAATTTCCCGCCGTTTTCAGTGGGAGAGGTGGGCAGGATGAGCGGACCCGGAAGACGGGAAATAGGACACGGATTTTTAGCAGAAAAATCCCTTCAGGCGATAATTCCTTCAGAGGAAAAATTTCCTTATACAATAAGAATAGTCTCTGAAATACTTGAATCAAACGGTTCTTCATCAATGGCTTCAGTATGCTCCGGCTCTCTCGCACTTATGGATGCAGGAGTTCCTGTTAAGACTCATGTTGCCGGAATTGCAATGGGGCTGATTATGCATGACAACGGAGCAGTCATTCTCTCTGACATTATGGGAGAGGAAGACCATTACGGAGATATGGATTTCAAGGTTGCCGGAACAAAATACGGCATCACAGGCCTTCAGCTTGACACAAAGATTGAAGGAATTTCAATGGAGATTCTTAAAGCAGGATTCACGCAGGCAAAAGACGGAAGAATGCACATTCTCGGAATTATGGACAATGTAATATCCAAGCCGAAGGAGTCATTGTCTGAGTATGCACCCCGCCTGATACAATTCACGGTTGCAAAGGATAAAATCGGGCTTGTTATAGGCCCCGGCGGAAAGATGATACGTTCCATAATCGAGACAACAGGAGTAAAGATAGACATTGATGATGACGGCAAAGTGACTATCGCATCAGCTGACGGAGAGAGTTCGGAAAAAGCCAAAAATATAATTATGTCTTTAGTAAAAGAGGTTGAGAGAGGAGAAATATACGCCGGAAAAATAGTAAAGATAACAAACTTCGGAGCATTCATAGAACTTCTCCCGGGCAAAGAGGCGCTAATGCATATTTCACAGTATGCGCATGAGAGAATAGAGAATCTCGCCGATCATATTAGAGTCGGAGATACTGTTGAAGTCAAAGTTATAGGCATTGATGACAGCGGAAAAGTGAGTGTGTCGAGAAAAGCTCTTCTCGGACCTCAGGAACACTATCATAAAAAGCCTTACGGCAAGAGGTATGATGAAAGAGACGAGAATAGCAAAGATACCCCAGAAGATAAGTAGAACCACTCTTAGAAACGGTTCTCTTATGATTGGAGAGGAGATTGAATATCTCCATTCATTCATATTTGGAATTTATGTGAAAACAGGCTCTGACAATGAGCCTGTTCAGCATAATGGAATTTCCCATATGGTTGAGCATCTTTTGTTCAAGGGGACAAAGAAGAGGAGCGCAGAGAAGGCGGCTCTTGACATAGAGAGCCTCGGCGGGATGATGAATGCATATACTGCGCGAGACCACACATGTTTTTATGTCAAATCAATGCCGAAAAATTTTCCGAAAATATTCAAAATAATTCAGGAGATGATATATCAGCCGCTCATTGATGCCAAGGAGCTTGAAAAAGAAAAAAATGTAATTTTGGAGGAGCTCAAATCAGCCCTTGATGACCCTGAAGATTTGGCTTTCCAAAATCTTAATCAAATAATTTTTGAAGGGTCAAGATTCGAAAAATCTATTATAGGAACTGAAGAGAGCGTAAAAAAATTAAGCAAAAAAACAGTTGATGATTACATTGATAAATACTATACCAACAAAAATATGTTTTATTCCTATGCGGGACCGATGAAATATGAGGATGCCTCGGTAATTTTCAATGATGAAAACCGCAGAGCCGGAGGCGCTTTGACTGCGTCAGGCAAGAAAATACTCTTTCATAAATCCAAATTCAAATATGAATTCAAAGAATCATTGCAGCAGTTTCATGTTGTGATGGGAGTAAAATCCGGCGGATTCACTTCAAAAGACAGATACGCATTGATGATGCTTATTTCAATACTTGGGGCGGGAATGTCATCAAGGTTATTTAGAATACTGAGAGAGAAGAACGGACTTGTTTATACTGTTTATTCATTTACTGAATCCTTCAATGAGGCAGGAACAACAGGAATCTATTTTGCATGCAATGAAAAAAACATAAATAAAACACTGAAAATGATTGATATTCAGCTGAACAGAATAAAAGAAAACGGAGTTTCACGAGCTGAGATTGAGAAAGTCAAAAATCAGCTTCTCACGAACTTGGCTATGAATTACGACTCTCTGTCAGGAAGAATGTCTCTTATAGCGCGTTCAATACTTTATAATGACAAACTCATAGGATTTGACGACATACTCGCGGAATTTGAAAAAATAACTCAGGAAGAGATACAGGAAGCGGCATTGAGGTATTTTGATTTTGATTCTTTCAATTTTTCCATAGTCGGTTCTAAGGAGAAATTCAAATTATGAAAGAGATTAATGTGAAAATTTTTCTTGAAGAAGGCGCCGAGTATCCCAAGTATATGACCTCAGGTTCTTCAGGAGCGGATCTATTCGCTTATCAGGAGATTGAGATTGAACCGAAGGAATCAGCTCTTGTTAGAACCGGAATAAAAATTGAAATTGAAGAAGGATATGAATGCCAAATCAGGCCGAGAAGCGGATACTCAATGAAGAATAAGATTCTCATACTTAATACTCCGGGGACGATTGATTCGGATTACAGAGGAGAGATACAGGTAATAATGTATAATCTGAATGATGCGCCATTTACAGTGAAGAAGGGCGACAGAATCGCTCAGATTGTCTTTGCCGAGACATTGAGAGGCGAATTCAGGGCTGTGGAGCTTAAGAGCAGTGAGAGAGGAGAAGGCGGTTTCGGCCATACGGGCGGTATGTGATGATTTACTATTTCAAAATAATGACTGTGATTTTGCCTTTTATTTCATTTGATGTGATTGATGCGGTCTCAGAGTTAATAGGAAGAATAATATACTTTTCAGGGAACTGGAGAATTAGAGCCATATCAGAAAATCTTCTTTCCATAGGAGCCTCAAATTTCAATATAAAAAATACTTTTGTCAATATGGTAAAGAATCATTTTGAAATGCTCAAGTTTTACAGAATGAATAAAAAATATATAAATGAAATAACAGAATTTGCGGCTGACAGACCGTTTGAATATTATAAAACTAACACTTTTATTCTGACAGGGCATTTTGGAAATTGGGAGTCAGCTTCATACTTTATTTCTACTATCGGTGTATCCCCATGCACAGTAGCGGAGCTTGTTAATGTGGGAGAAGAGATGTATTCAATAATGGAGATGTTCAGGGTAAAGAGCGGAATGGTTGTTTTTCCGCTTGAGGATTTGACCACACCGATAAAACTCAGAGACAGTTACAGAGCAGGCCGCACTCCGATTCTGCTTGTTGATAGAGATATTACGAAGGCGGGAATACCTTTAAACATAGGTGAAAAAATATTGAATGTGCCGAAAGGCGCATTTTATCTTGCGAATAAACTGAATGCGGAAATTACAGCAGGTGCTTATGTGAGAATCAAATCAAAGAGATACAGATTTAAGGTTATTTTGAAGAGTCTGGGAAAATCCGAGAGTATGGAAGACGGAGCAAAAAAAACCATAGAATCATTGTTTGAAATGATAAGGGATTACCCGGAGCAATGGTTCGCATTTGATTTAAACTGGGAGAAGTAATGGAAGAAAAAAAGAAATTAAAAATTTTGCTGGTCTCGGATATGTATTATCCTCTTGCAGGAGGAATACCCGAGCATATTCATCATCTGTACATTGAGATGAAGATGATGGGACACACAGTGCACATTTTAACAGGAAAATCATTCAAAGAGGTCAAAAGCGAGAATTCGGACATTAAGAGATATGGCTTGTCTTTTTCAATTCCTGCAAATAAATCATTCTCGCAGGTGACTCTCGGTTTCAGAATGTTCATTGATATAAAGAATCTTCTTCGGAAAGAGAATTATGACATAATTCATATACACGGAGCATTGGCTCCGATTCTTCCTCTTGCGGCGATATTCTTCTCAAATACTACGAATATAATAACCTTTCATGCTTCTCATGAAAGGTCGATAGGATATGAAGCTCTAAAATCTCCATTATCAAAATTCTTCCGGAGAATTGACGGAGTAATCGCCGTATCAACTGAGGCAAAACGGTCAGTATATAAATATTTCCCGGGAGATTATGAAGTCATCCCGAACGGAGTTGACACAAAGAGATTTTCGGACAAGAATCCCAAACTTGAGAAGTATATTGACGGGAGGATAAATATTTTGTTTGTGGGAAGGCAGGATCCGAGAAAGGGGATAAAGCATCTTTATAAAGCGTTGGATTATATTATTGATGAGATTCCCGACATTAGGCTAATAGTTGTCGGAAAGGGATTTTTAAAGAAGTATTACGAACTTTCGATAAGCGATAAGGCGAAGAAGCATGTTGTTTTTGAAGATTATGTGGACTGGGCTCTTCTCCCGTCATATTACACAACAGCGAATGTATTTGTCTCTCCGGCAATAGGCGGTGAAAGTTTCGGCATAGTCCTTATAGAGGCAATGTCATCAGGAGTACCGGTGCTTGCGAGCAATATCAGAGGATACAGGCAGGTTGTTGACCACAGAAAGAATGGGTATCTTGTGAAACCGAAAGACCCGAAGGCGATTGCTGACGGAATACTTGATATTCTCAAGGATCCTGTTTTAAGGAAAGATATGATAGAGAACGGACTTGAGACAGCGCAGAAGTATGACTGGAAAATTGTAGCAAAGACTGTGGTGGATTTTTACGAAAAGACCATTGATGAGAAAAAGTCAAAGAAGCATAAATTGAAGAGGTGGTTTTGATTTTATCTCCATATCTCATACTATTGATACCTGTGCTTTACTTAATAGGGTGGATATACTGGTTTTTAAAGCATAAAAGGCCTTCTTTAAACATGCCGAGAATAATTTCATTTCACAAAATATCAAATACTCCTGAATTGGGAGGAACATTCAATACTGTCAAGCAATTTGAATCATTCATCCGTTTCTTAAAAATGAACGGTTACAAAACTGCAAGGATAGACAAAATTCTTGCAGAGCCTGAAGAGAAAGAAATACTGATCTTTTTTGATGATGCCTATGAAAATATTTATAATGAAGCATTTCCAATTATGAAAGAATGCGGATTAACAGGAGTATTATGTCCTGTGGCAGGATATATAGGGAAGAAAAACTTATGGGACAGAGGATTGAAGAGATTCAGGCATATGAATGAAAATCAATTGAAAGAGATGTCTGAAGCAGGTTTTGAAATTATATCACATTCCATGAGCCATTCGGATATGAGAAGACTGAACAAAGAATCATTGATTAAAGAGACGACAGAATCAAAGAGGACTCTTGAAAATCTTTTGAATAAGAAGATTGATTATTTTATATATCCTTTCGGATTGTACAATGAAAATGTGAAGAATGCAGTAAAGAACGCCGGATATAGAGCGGCATTTGCGTCATACAATGAGAAAAATGACAAGATAGACTCTTTCGCAATAGGCAGAAACACGATGTATATAATTGATTCTAAGTTTGATTTAAAAATAATCCTTGAGAGAAAGCCGCTTTTTCTCTTCGGACATGAGGATCAGAAGGGGAGAATAATAAACTGGTTCAGCAGGTTTTCTGCTGTAATTAAAATATGAAAAAGAGAGCGATGTTTATTGATTATATTTTTCTTTTAAGGCCTTCAATACAGGCGGCTCTATGGACATTTCTTTTTGCCGGAAGTTATCTCTTTATTGGAAGAACAAAGGCAATATTGCCATTTTCTTACGAATTTACTTTGAACATGGAAATAGGTCTTATAGCTTATACTCTAATCATGGGCTCAGTTTATGTTCTTAATCAGATAAGCGATATTGATACCGACACAATCAACAAGAAGCTCTTTTTGCTTTCAGAGGGTATAATCAGTAAAAAAAATGCATACATTTTTTCGGCATTTTGTGTAGTTGCGGGATTTTCAATAATCATTTTCAGCGGAAGGTTTTCCGTAAACAGTCTTCTTCTTTATATTGTCTCTTATATTATGGGTATTTTATACACTGTCAAACCTTTTGAATTCAAAAGGAGGCCTTTCATAGATTTGATTCTGAACGGAATCGGCTATGGAATGATCGCACCTCTGATAGGCTTTGAGCTTGCAGGGGGCAAAGTTGATGCAAGAGCAGTTATACAGACAATTCCGTATATCTTATCAATGTCAGCCATATTTATAAATACCACCCTTATGGACTATAAAGGGGATAAAGAAGTAGGAGCTGTGACAACAGGAGTATTTCTCGGAATGAAAAAATCCCTTTTTCTCTCAGCTCTGCTCATGCTTGTCTCCTGCTTATCAGGGCTTCTCCTTAAAGATTATATTATAGGTATTTGCGCGTGTTATTCTTTCTTCTTCTTTATTTATGCGCTTGTTAATACAAACAAGAGAAACCTTGATTGGAGCGTGAAGTTTACATCTCCTGTTATGACACTTTTACTTGGAATATTATTCCCTGGATTTTTACTGTTATCATTCATTGTTTTAAGTATGATATTCATTTATTACAAATACAGATTCAATCTGAAGGTGATATGAAGAAAATTTTGTTTGCTCTCGGTATAATTATTCTTTTTTTAACGCTCTCATCAAAGCCGGTCTATTATGATGATGTCAGCAATATGCTTTTCACTCTATACTCGCAAGAATATTCTAAAGCTTTATCTCAGGCCGATTCAATAGGCATAAAGTATGAAAATGTGATATTATCGGATTTTTTGAGGGCAGGAATATACTCTACCTACATGAGTGACTTTGAGACAGACACATTATGGGACTCTTTGAAAAAATATTCGGATAAAGTCATAAAGAATCATAATTCGAAGAATGCTTATGAAGTATTTTTCGGAGGCGGAGTCTATCTGTACCGCACTTATTTTTATGTGTGGAAGAATGATTACAATAATATAATCAAGAACGGAATAAATGCCTTAAAATATTTCGATAAATCAATTTCAATGAATGAGAAGCTTTATGACGGATATCTTGGAAGAGGAATTGTAAATTACTTCATTGACAGATTCAAAGATAAGGTTCCTCTGATGAAACCCTCCGGCGACGGAATAAATGAAATATCTCTTGCGGCTGATTCTGGATTGTTTACAAAGATACCTTCTATGGATGTTTTGGCAATGCTTTATGCAATGGATAAAAAATATGCAGAGAGCGAGTCCATTTCAATAATTTTAAGGAATGAGTTTCCGGAAAATAGAATGTTCATGTTCACTCACATAAAGACTCTTTTGTCAGAAGAAAAATATTCAGAAGCGGCAAATGAATTGGAAATTCTTAAACTGAACATTGAAAAGAATCAAAGAAAAACATATGTAAATCTTGCTTTTGTTTATTACAATTTAAGTGAAGTATATTATAAAAAGGGCGACTCGGAAAAGTGCAGGGAGAATTTAAGAAAATTGATGAAATTGAAACTGCTGACTGACAATAAAAAAGTATTGAAATTCGTCAAAAAGGGCGAAGAGATTCAAAAAAAAGCAAATCAATGAGCAGAATACTCCTTGTCTCTTATTATTATCCTCCGTATCCATACGGCGGTGCGCTGAGATTCAAATCATTATTCAGACATCTCAAAGAGAAAAAACACGATGTAAAGCTCCTCACAGCAGGCAAGGAAGGATATGATGAAAGAGAAAAAATAATATATGTTGAAGATTCATTTAAAAGAGACGAAATTAAAAGAGGCAGAGGGTTTTTAAGGAGCATCAATCCTCTCCCGGATACTATGATAAAATGGTCATGGAATGTCTGCATGTTTATTGAAAATAATTATGATGAGTATGACAGAATTGTAATAACTGCTCCACCATTCTCTCTTCCAATGTTTCTTTCAATCAGACATTCAAAAGAGTATTTAAGTAAATTCATTTTGGATGTAAGAGATATTCTTTATAATGGAGCTCTGAGGGATTACAGAATGTTTTTCCCGAAAATAACGGATAAAAAAATTGAAAGGAAAATATTCGAAAAATTCTCAACATTCACCACCAATGTAAATCATCAGGCTCATTTGCTTCATAAAAGATACGAGGTCAATGTTGAGGTTGTATTAAATAATTATGATGATGAGTATAATGCAAAAACAGTCGATATCAAGCATCCTGCTTTTGTTTATACAGGCAAGATAGATAAAATAAGATTCAATGAAGAAATGTTTTCAGGATTTAATGAATATCTGAAGACTCATGAAGGATTTATTTACATAGCAGGTGAAGATAATGACTCTCTGCTGAAAAAATATCTATCCAAAAATATTATATACCTTAAAACTCTCTCAAGAGAGGCATCTGAAGATCTCATTTATTCTGCTGACGGGGGATTGATGATGCATTCATTTGACATAAAAGATTCCAAGTCCGTCTTTTCTTACAAAATAACAGATTATTCAAAATATGGAAAACCGATTATATATGTGGGTCCCAAGACAGAAGCTTCAAAATTCATTTCAGAAAAAAATATAGGTATTTGTGTAAATAAGAAGGAAACAAATAAAATCGCTGAAGCATTTGTACTTTTATATCAAAATAGAGACAAATTCGGAAATTCGCAGAAATATTTTGATAAGCCATTTATAAATTCCATTTTGGATTTATAATTATCCACGCTATTCCTATTACATATTGACTTTATAATATATAGGGTTAAAATATTTATATAAGCATAGGAGGTCTTAATGAAGTTTAATAGCTCTATTTTATTTTTTGTAATTCTATCTATCTCAATCGGTTTCATATTCGGATGCTATGTGATACCCAAAAATATTCCCATTATTGAGAATATAACTTACAGCATTCCTCTCGGTGATACTATTTTGACTGCGCTTGAGGTCTCAGAGAGTTATTCTAACAGAGATACGATAAGAGGAGACACAATATTTGTCAGAACGGTGACTACCAGTTGGATAAGAGCCGTAAAGGATTCTAAAGATACTATAAGAATAACCATTGATATTGAAGAACTTCTTCCTGAAGAGATAATTGATACAAATTCCGATTCAACCTATTTCACTTCGACAGTTGACAAAGTGGAGAATTATGTCAGGTTTTGGGGAAATGTTCCTTACACAACAGGACTTCACCTTCTTCATTCAATGTATTCCGATGGGCAATTGATATACATGGACACTGTTGATGTCTTTCTGATGCAGACTGATTCTCTTGATACAACTTATCAATATATTGCCTACGATTTTCCGTTCGGCGAGTATTACCATTTAATAGAAATGGTTATTGATTCCGGACAAACTGTAATTGATTCGGTTCAGGCATACTCCTTGATTGCGTGCAAATTCCACCTGACTGGTGACAGAGTGATGACAGTGATAAAAGAGCAGGAGCTTCCTTTTACACCGCCTGAGGACAGCCCGCTGAGAATGATAAACTGGGTGAGAATCAATTTAAATATATGGAACAGAGTTCCTTTCTCTTCAAATTTGATTCTTTTCCTAATTGACTCAATGGACAATGTGGTCTTAAATGATACATTCCTTTTAAACTGCGTGGATAAAGATACTCTCGGAATGGGAATAGGAGAGGGAGCATATTCAAATTTCAATCTTCATCTTGACGAGGGGCTTGAAGACCTTTTCAGGTATTCTACAATAAAAGCAAAAGCAAGACTTGAAATTCCAAAACCGGATGATCCGAAAGTTTTTATCACTCCGGAAGATTATATAAGAGTGCAGGGAGCAATTCAAATAAATGTTGATTACGATTATACAAAAATACCTGTGGGATCCGAAAGTAATAATACTCTGATAGGAGACAAATAATGAAAAAAATTATATTATTCATTATTTTCATTTTAACATTGTCACTATCAGTTAGTGCCACATTCGGTTATATGAATTCTCCTTTAACGACTGGATCATACGGTTTGTTTTACAATCCGTCGTTTTTGGGACGCACAGACACGCCATGGTATTCATGGGAGCTTGACAGGTTCAGAACAGGATTTTCAAATGATTTAATATCGCCCGCATTTACAGCATATATTTACGAGAATGCCGCAACATCGGGTTTGTGGGATCTACCGTCAGATACTTTAGATGATGAAAAGAAACAGAGAATTCTGCACGATATAGGCGACTATTTCAGTATTGAGGAGCATTTGGAATTAAATCTGCTTCCCATAGGTCTAAAGTTCGGCCCTTTCGCAATTGCCACTGAAGTGAGGGAAGCCGCATATATACAGATACCTGATGCATTCTTCGATCTGCTTCTTTATGGAAATCAATTTGACTCCACTTATGACTTTCAAGATTTTTGTATAGAAAATCAGGTGCTCTCCCAAGTTGCCATGGGTTTTGGAAGCGGGGTTGACCTTGAAGGAAACGGCCGTTTGAATTTCGGATTAGCCCTATCATATCTTACAGGCTGGGAATACCTGAAACTATCAGCTGATTCGTTCTTCTTTGAATCCGAATCAACTCATCTTAGAGTTGTGACGAGAATGAATCTTGATGTTGCTGTTCCGATACCCACAGAAAGTTTCACAACATTTGAAGGGATTTCCGGTTTTATTGATCCGGATAATATTTCATTCGCGTCGCCTCCGGGACACGGATTTGACATTAATATGGGAGTATCATGGAATTTGAATGACCAATGGATGGTAGAAGGTTCTTTCAATCATATTTTTTCAAGAATATTTTGGAGAACAAATGCATACAGATACACTTTCTTTATTGCAACTGATTCTTTGAATATAATCAATCTTCACAGAATAATAACTTCATACGATTCTCTGCCTGACTCACTCGGCAACGACTCACTGATTCATGCATTGCTTGGAGATTCTTTGATTGTAGGAGAGAGCGAGTTTACATCAATAATTGAACCTGAAATCAATTTAGGCGCTTCATATACAATGCCGTATATGCCATTTAATATTTTCGGTAGATATACTCAAGGATTTAAGAATACTGCATTTTCATCAAAGGTACCTCAGTTCACATTCGGTTTGCAGTATACTGCATGGAATTTTCTGCTTCTTGAAACCATGTTCGCTCTCGGCGGCAAAGAGTCTTTCAATTTCAATCTCGGATTAGGATTCAATTTTGACAATTATACATCTGACTTAAATGTCACTCAGGACAGAGGCGCATTTTACTATCAGAAGGGTCTGCACCTTGGCTCTGCCTCATGCTCACATTCAAGAATCTTCTCTGTTTTCAGCGGCACTGTAATTGATTCAATAACAGGGAAGCCTATATTTGCCAAACTGACAACTTTAAGAATGCCCGGAAAGAGAATAGATTCATTATTTACAGACACTCTGGGAAATTTTACTCAGAGACTTCAAAAGTCAACCTTAAAGGTTATAGTTACTTCCGACAAATATGATACTATCATTGATTCATTCTACATAAGAACAAACGGAAGAGTGGACAGATTGTACAAGATGAATCCTTCAATGGGCACTCTCCTCGTAAATGTGATAAGCGGAATAACGAAGAAGCCTATAGCAAGCGCATCAGTTATATTTACTGACGGTGACACTTTATATACAGATGCTGACGGCAATGTGACAAAGCGGCTTGATGAAGGAATACACGCTATTACAGTTAAATCTGCTGGAAGAGATGATGTGGTGTTCACTATAGAAATAGAGAGAGGCAAGGACTTCTCTCATATCGTGGAGATGTTCCCGACTCACGGAAAACTTATTGTCAAAACATACAATGCAACAACAAAAGAACCTGTAAAATCATTGATAATGGTTTACTCTCTTGATATGAAGACTGTGGTTGATTCATTTGAAAACGGAGAAATCGGATATGATACTACAAAAGGAATAAAGAAGGGATTTTACAATGTCAGAATAGACCCATTGGTTCCCAAGTATATAAAACAGGATAAATTCAACATAGAGGTCAAGGGCGGTCTGATTGAACAGCTTGAGGTGGGCCTTCTGAAAGAGAAGATGGTCTTTGTATTCAACAATATATTGTTTGATTACAACAAAGCGACTCTGAGAAAGGAATCATATCCAGTGTGCGATTCTCTTGCGATGATAATGAAGGAGAACCCGTCAATCAAGGTTGAAATTGGCGGACATACCGACTCGCGCGGTTCGTCAAGCTACAACAGAAAACTTTCACAGTCAAGAGCTGAATCAGTTAGAAATTACCTCATAAGCAAACATTCGATTGATGCCAAGAGAATTGTCGCAAAGGGATACGGAGAGGATGCTCTCATGATATCTCCTGAGAAGAATGAATCCGACTATCAGATAAACAGGCGTGTCGAGTTCAAAGTTCTGCAAGGGGCTGAATGACAAAAAGAATAGCGATATTTATATCTGGAAGGGGCTCCAACATGGAGTCCCTCCTGAAAAAATCAGGAAAGGAGAATCTTGATGCGGATTTTATTGTTGTATCGGATAATGAAAGAGCAGAGGGATTGAATATTGCCAAAAAATTGAATATAAAGACATTTGTATTGAAAGACTGCGGAGGCGGAAGCAGATTAAGCAGAGAAGATTCTAATAAAATAAAAAACATATTGATTGATGAAAGAATTGAATTGGTTTTTCTTGCGGGGTTTATGCGGATAATCCCAAAAGACATTATTGATTCATTTCCGAGAATGTTTGTAAACATACACCCGTCTCTTCTGCCTTCATTCAAGGGAAAAGATGCGCAGAGACAGGCATTCGAGTATGGAGTCAAGTTATCCGGATGCACTGTGCATTTTGTAGATTCGGGAATTGACTCCGGGCCTATAATTCTGCAGAGATGTATTGATATATCTTCAGCAGAAAATCCCGAGGATGCAGGGAGAATGATTCTTGAAGCGGAGCATCAGGCATATTTTGAAGCTCTGAAACTGCTTATTTTTAAAAAATATACGATAGACGGAAGAAGGGTTCTCTTTGATACTTAATCTTTTAGCTTATATTCTTTTCGGAGTCTCTTTCTTTCTCTCTCTCCAATTCAAATATATCGGTATTGCATTTGTGTATATTTATGCATTAATGCTTATCCGCATGTCAAAAGAAGAGAAGATGAAGAGCAGGTTTTTAAATGCGTTTCTGACATTCTTTGTCTTCTGGCTTATGATGCTTAACTGGCTTTTAGTAATTAATGTAGATTTGACAATACTGCAGAGAATACTGATTTTCTTCGGATGGATGTTTCTATCAATGCTTATGGGCATGGTGTGGTCTCTTCCTTTCGCGATTGCTTCGGTTAAAAATAATGAGGTTTACTTTATTCCTGTCATTGTCTCAGCTCTTGAGTATTTCATGAGCTGTACAAGGGACCTGTCATTTTTATGGGTCACTCCTGCAACAGCTATACTTGATTATCCCGTATTGTTTCAGAGCGCTGACATCGGCGGCTCATATCTTGTCTCCTTCATTGTAATAATGTTTTCAGTTCTTCTGTTTAAATTATTCACTGCAAAGAACGCAGTTATTTATAAAATTGCAATTGTCATTCTTCTTTTTACTGTTGTCCTTTACGGCTCATTCAGAATAAAAAATCAGTATTACGGAGAGACAATCAAGGTGACAATTGTTCAGCCGAATATTCCCGGAGAGATGAAGGAGTCGTATAGGGAATTCATAGAGTACAGATTCAAAGCAATAAAAGAGAACCTTGAAAAGGCAAAGACGCAGGAGGGCGAGATTGTAATATTTCCCGAGACCGCATCGCCTGTCTATCTGACAAAACGCTCAAAGAATGAAATTAAAACCTATTTGATTGATTTTGCAAATGAAAATTCAAAATCAATTTTGATAGGAGGCCTAACATACGAGTATGGCAGTAAGAATGAAGAAGACAGATACTATAATTCCGCATTTCTTATTGCTCCGAATGAGACTATACAAACATACAATAAAATAAGGTGTGTGCCTTTTGTGGAGCGCCTTCCTTACGAAGAGAAGCTTCGTTTTCTGAAAAAAATAGATTACGGGCAGGGCGGATATTCTGTCGGAAAGGAGCAGACAGTTTTTAAAGCAGGGAAGAGCAGATTCTCTGCATATATTTGTTTCGAATCAATTTTTCCGACTTATGTTTCAACATTCGCAAAAAACGGCGCTCAGTTTCTTGTAAACATTTCCGAAGATGCTTGGTTTGTCAAGGGTATAGGGGCATATCAGCACTTTCAGGCGGGAATACTGAGGGCAGTTGAGAACAGAAGATACCTTGTGAGGGTTTCAAATCCGGGAATCTCCGGAGTGATTGACCCTAACGGCAAAATAGTAGCTTCTACAAAATTGAACACTGCGGAAGTCTTTACGGAAGATATCGTGCTAAATGACAGCATAACTTTTTTTACTGCATCCGGAAATATTCTCCCGAAGATTTTTCTGTTGATAATGATATTCATGATAATATTCAAACTAATACGGAGGCATAATGGCACAGCCAAGACTAAGAATAGCGCCTAGTCCTACGGGATATCTTCATGTCGGAACTGCAAGGACGGCTTTATATAATTATCTTTATGCAAAACAGCAAAACGGAGTCTTTGTACTGAGAATAGAGGACACTGATGTGGAACGTTCCTCAAAAGAGATGACTGAGATAATAATTGAAGGATTAAAGTGGCTCGGTCTCAATTATGACGAAGGTCCGTTCTTTCAGTCCGATTATTTCAAACACTATACTGATTATATTCCGGAACTTGAAAAAACAGGAGGAATATACAGATGCTTCTGCACTCCCAAGGAGCTTGATGAGAGAAAGAATATAGTTATGGCGGAGAAGAAGGCATGGAAGTATGACAGAAAGTGCGCCCACCTTACAAAAGATGAGATAAATAAAAATCTTGAAAGTAAAAAGCCCTTTGCATGGAGAGTGCGCATACCAGAGGGAAAGACCAATTATGATGACATGATACACGGAATAATAGAAAAAGACAACAGTGAGATTGAAGATTTCATTATTGTGAGAAGCGACAATACTCCGATTTACAATTTCGCTGTTGTGGTTGACGATGTCAGAATGAAGATAACTCATGTTGTCAGAGGAGACGACCATATTTCCAATACTTTCAAACAGATTCACATATACCGTCTTTTAAATGCCGAGCCTCCGCGTTTCGCGCATCTTCCTCTGATTCTTGACGAGAATAAGGCAAAACTTTCAAAGAGGACAGGCACAGTCTCTGTTCTTGCATTCAGGGACATGGGTGTTCTTCCTGAGGCATTTGTCAATTTCATTGCTCTGATAGGATGGAATCCCGGCGGGGATAAGGAGATAATGTCGCTTGACGAAATGGTGAAATTATTTTCATTTGAAAAGGTGACAAAGAAGGGCGGAGTCTTTGATTATAAAAAGCTTGAGTGGATGAACTCCAAATACATTACGAATTATGATTCCAAGAAACTTCTTGAAATAACAAAGCCTTTTTTCAAAGAGGCGGGGATAGATATTTCGCAAGTGAGTGAAGAGACGCTTTTCAAAATAATGGACAGTGTAAAGGAGAAGGCGAGATACCTTAAAGACATACCTCAGCTGACAAAATTCTTTTTTGAAGAGATTAAAGAGTATGACGAAAAGGGAAAATCGAAGTTTTTAACTCCTGACAGAATAGAGCATTTGAAAGTTCTTAAAGAGAGGCTGATGAATGTGGAAATATTCAATCATGATTCAGTAGAGGCAGTGTATAAAGCTTACGCTGAGGAGAAATCACTCAAAGGAGCTGATATTATTCACCCGACAAGAATGGCTCTATCAGGCAAGACAGAAGGACCTTCATTGTTTTTAATGATGGAGATAATGGGCAAAGAGAGAGTTCTTTCACGCTTGACAAAAATTATAGAATCTGATATATTATAGCACTTGAAAGTGGCGGTATCGTCTAGGGGCTAGGACGTGTGGTTCTCAGCCATAAAACCGGGGTTCGATTCCCCGTACCGCTACCAAAAAAACTGAGATTTTGTTCTTTTTTTTATTAGAAAAATTGGGGAGTCGTCCAACGGCAGGACTCATGGCTCTGGATCATGCTATCGGGGTTCGAATCCCTGCTCCCCAG
>DCUY01000001.1 GCA_002327905.1 Caldifarciminota bacterium UBA2202
GTAATGAAGACATACATAATAGAGTGGGATACATTGTATGATGAAAACAAACCGACACTTGACTCAGCAGTTGCTTATGAAGGAAGCATAGTGGGAGACGGGATAGATGAGGATGATATAGTGGGCTTGTACTTTAATAGAAGCATGGACACATGCACAGTGAATCAAGGTAATATAGATGAAGTATTAAAACTCAGTAACGCTCATACATGGGTTGACGGAATGGACAGCTTGGGAGCAGTGTGGTGGAACTCAACAAGGACAAGGATGTTCATAAAGTTCAAGACGAATACGGAGAAACCTACAATAGCAGTAGGAGATACAATAAGACCTGACAGTATAACAATAAACGGCAGCGAACCGTACATATACCCTTGCTATAATGAGGTAATACTCAGAGGCGACTTCGGACCGGCAGGGACAGAAGAGAGCCGTGAGCCGTGCGCCATGAGCTGTGAGCCAAAGATACAAATACAAATGCAGAGCCAATACATAATATGGAATACAAATACAGAAGGGACATTAACAGTGTATGACATATCAGGCAGAGNNGAACGGGATATACTTTATAAAACTGAAAACAGAGAATCAATCAATCACAGAGAAGCAGTTAATAATAAGGTAATGAATATGAAAGGAACAGGAGAGATTGAACTAATAGACATAACAGGCAGAGTGGTGCTGAAAGAGACAGAGAAAATAAAGAAGGGAAAGAATCAGATAAGAGTGACAACAGAAGGAATAAGCAGTGGAGTTTACTTTTATAGGATGAAAAAGGACGGAACGGAGACAATGAGTGGCAAGATAACAGTAATAAAGTAAAAAACGACAGACGAAGGAGACGATGAAAAGATTAAAGGAATTAACAGTGCTGTTGGTAATACTGACAGCACTGATGATGCAAGCTGAAGAGTTTCAGATAAGACAGACTCTTGATGTCGGGAATGGACATCCGTGTAATGATATGGATCCGAAAATTGTTGATTTTGCAAATAAACAGACGATGATACTTAATTATTGGTTATATAACAATGCCTTTTATGAATTAACAGGAGATACATTTGCATTTATTGATACAATAGGCGGCGGGTGGGTATTTAGTTCAGGGGATTATGATTTAGATGGGAAACTGGATCTGCTTGGAGTGAATCCGATGGACAGCCACAATCTATACATCATGGAACAGACAGATACAGACAGCATACATAAGGAATGGACATGGAGTAGCGGACCTGTCTTCACCGGAGAGTTTCACACGCTTGGGTCAACGAATCTAATAAAGAACGACGGGATAGACAGGATATACGGAGCTCCGAATCCATATACAACGGTGAGTGAGTCTTACGGGTGGTTCTATATGGAAAGTGATAGCGACAACAGTTACTATTTTGCGTATGAGGATAGTGTAAGCAGAAAGATATATGCAATGGATTTTGGCAACTTAGATGGAGACATTTTACTTGATATGACTGCGACTACACAATTAATGCAAGGAGTATGGGAGGCGACAGACACAGAGAATGATTCATTCAGGAAGGTAGTGGAGACGCCAACTGGAAACAGAATAACAAAAATACTTGACGATATAGATGTTGACGGCAAGAATGAGTACATATCCGGAGGTCTTGCATATGCTCAGTCACCTGCAACATGGTTTTACAGAATAGCTGAATGCAATGGAGATAATAGTTATGATACAATATGGAAACATTATATTGAAAAGGATTACGGACCTGTAAGCGCCTCATTTAGCGGGTGCGGAGCAGACGCAGGCGACATAGACGGAGACGGGGATGATGAACTTGTGCTATGCGCAGGAAGCATAATAGAAGTGTTTGAGGTGGTGGAAGATGACAGCTTTGAAATGGTATGGAGCATGGACAATGACACATTCTCAGGCGGACATGTTTTATTGTATGATTTTACAGGAAACGGAAGAGATGAAATAATCTGGACGGGCCAGTCTGACCCACAGCTTCCATTGACTTATGAAATGGAAGTAATGAAGACATACATAATAGAGTGGGATACACTGTATGATAAAAACAAACCGACACTTGACTCGGCGGTTGCTTATGAAGAAAGCATAGTGGGAGACGGGATAGATGAGGATGATATAGTGTGCTTATACTTTAACAGAAGCATGGACACATGCACAGTGAATCAAGGTAATATAGACAGTGTATTGAGACTCAGCAGTAGCCATACATGGGTTGACGGAATGGACAGCTTGGGAGCAGTGTGGTGGAACAGCGCAAGGACAAGGATGTTCATCAAGTTCAAGACAAACATAGATAAACCTACAATAGCAGTAGGAGATACAATAAGACCTGACAGTATAACAATAAACGGTAGCGAACCGTACATATACCCATGCTATAATGAGGTGATACTCAGAGGCGACTTCGGACCGGAAGGAATACAAGGACGCCGTGTGCCATGCGCCGTGGGCTGTGAGCTAAAGATACAGATGCAGAGCCAATACATAATATGGAATACAAATACAGATAAAGGAACAATGACAGTGTATAACATATCAGGCAGAGAATTAATCAGAGAAGAATCAAAAGCAAGCGGAACGCACAAAACAGACATCAGACACTTGAAGAATGGGATATACTTTGTAAAACTTAAGAATAACAATCAGACTATTACAAAAAAATATTTGAGATTGCATTAATAAAATGCCAACAAAGTATGGTGATTATCTTTTAGGATAAATATTTTTTATAGATTTCAATTTTTTAAAAACTTCATTTAAGTCCAAATCTAAGATTCAGAAATTTATTTAATATAGTATTGGAAATGAGCTTTTTTGAGAAAAGTATTGACTATATCTCTAATTTTCATACAATATCTCTGTGCTGGTGTGGCTCAGTGGTAGAGCAGCGCTTTCGTAAAGCGCGGGTCGGCGGTTCAAATCCGCCCACCAGCTGTTAAAAAAATGAACGGAAAAATTGTCTGCTTAAAGAAAAACAACAGATTAATGCCGCTCTCAAGCGAGAACGATTATTCTGAATTGTCCCCTGTATATTCGGATTCAATGTACGGCAAGCTTGTAATGCAGAATTCAATGATTGTTGTTCTTAAAGCAATATTAAATTCAATGTTGGAAAATCCCGAATTGAATGTAGAACACACTATAAACGGCGGACTTTACTGTGAAATCTTTGCAAATGTTCTGATAAGCGAAAGCAGTATTGAAGAGGTAAATTCAAAATTGAATCTGATAATCTCTCAGGATGAAAAGATTCTTTCAAAATACAAGACGAGAGAAGAATTGATAGAACTCTTCTCTGACAACAAACTGAAAAAAAGTATTTTGGAAAGCTCTTCCATGTGCGGAGGATTTTATGTGGAGTATAACAATGTAAAGGATTTTTTCCTCACTCCGGCAATCTCTCACACATCGCTTCTTGAAGGTGCGTATATAAAATATTATCCTCCCGGAATTATTATTTACAGCAGTAAGGAGTTTGAGAAGAGCGACCAGAAGAGACTCTTCAACATATTTAATGAATCCGAGAATTGGGCGAAAATCCTGAACTGGAGGTCAGTGGAGAATCTTCAAAGCTCAATAGAGAAGGGAGAGATTACAGAGCTGATTCAGGTTTCCGAAGCGCTTCATGAAAAGAAGATAGTTGACATAGCAAATCAGATAAATGCAAGAAGAGGAAAGTTAAGGCTTATCACCATCGCAGGACCGTCCTCTTCCGGAAAAACAACATTTCTGAAGCGTCTCTCCATACAGCTCAGAGTTCTCGGAATATCAGTTTCAGGAATATCTCTTGACAATTATTTCGTTGACAGGGGAAAGACTCCTTTGGATGAAAACGGGAATCCCGACTATGAATCGATTGATGCCATTGATCTGGAGCTTTTCAATAAAAATCTTCTTGACCTCATTGAAAACAGAGAGGTTGAAATACCTTTGTTTGATTTCACATTGGGCATAAGAAAGCCGGAATCCCAAAAAATGAAGCTTGACAAAAACACGATTCTGATAATTGAAGGAATTCATGGGCTCAATGATAAACTCACAAAATCACTTTCAAAAGATATGAAGGCGAAGATATATGTCTCCGCTCTCACTCAGATAAATATTGACAACACACACAGAATTTCAACCACTGACAACAGACTGGTCAGAAGGCTTGTCAGGGACTATCTCTTCAGAAGCCATTCTGCAAAGCAGACATTTGAGATGTGGAGGTCAGTAAGGCGCGGAGAGGAGAAGAACATCTTCCCGTTTCAGGAGACTGCAGATTTCATGTTCAATTCATCTCTCCTTTACGAGCTCTCTGTGCTGAAAAGCTTTGCAGAGCCGCTTATTTCAGAGATTAACGAAGATGAATTGTGCTATATGGATGCTAAGAGAATAGAATTCATACTCTCATTTTTCAATCCGATTTCAGTGGAAAACATACCCCCCACATCCGTTTTGAGGGAATTTATAGGAAACTCCTCATTTAAGTATTAATGTTTTTTTCAAACATTGCACTTGCAAAATTCCATATATATATTATATTATAGCAATGTTCAATTTCGAAGACCTCATAATAAAAATAAAGGAGTCAAATCCAATAGAAAATATCATATCCGAATATGTGCCTCTAAAAAGGTCGGGCAGTTCCTTAAAAGGCCTATGTCCCTTCCATAATGAGAAGACTCCGTCATTCATTGTAAATCCCCTTAAAGGATTCTATCACTGCTTCGGATGTTCAAAGAGCGGTGATGTTATATCCTTCATAATGGAGATAGAACATGTTGACTTCAATGACGCAATAGAGATATTGGCAAAAAAATCGCAGATAGATATTTCCCAGTACAGGAATACGGGTGAAAGGGGAGTGACAAGCACTATATATGAGGCAAATGAAATAGCAATGAATTACTATAAAAAGTGCCTCTTTGCCAATATTAATGCAATGGATTACCTGAGAAAGAGGAATATCAATTCTTCGGATATTGAGACTTTCAAGCTCGGTTATTCGGATTCGCAGAACCCTCTCTTTTCTCATCTGAAAGAGAAGCGCCTGAAATATGATGATTTTGTGAAGGCTGGGCTGATACATAAAGACCAGTACGGAAATTTCAGGGATGTATTTTTCAACAGGATAATGTTCCCCATATTCTCAAATTCAGGCAATATAATCGGATTCGGCGGAAGAGTATTGAAAGATGAAAATCCGAAATACCTGAACACTCAGGAGACTCCTGTCTTCAAAAAGGGGAATTTCCTGTATGGGCTTCATATTAGCAAACAGCATGTATCGCAGAAGAATGCGATGATTCTTGTCGAGGGGTATATGGATTTCATATCCATGTACAAGGCAGGAGCGGCGAATGTGTGCGCACAGCTTGGAACTGCATGCACTCCGGAGCAGGCGAAGCTCATCAAAAAAGCATGCGAGAAAGTTGTAATCATGTATGATTCGGATGAAGCTGGAAGAAATGCGACAATGAGGTCAATCCCCATACTTCTCAAAGAGGGGCTTATAGTGAGCATATTCTCAAACAGAGAGGTTAAAGACCCTGATGAATTGGTCAATAAAATGAATTATTCCCTTGATTACTCTTTCATAGAGAAGGGAAGAACGGATTTCCTTGAATTTGCGGAGAAATTCTTCAATGAGAAGGAAGAGGATAAAATGCTTGCAAAAAAGCATTTTGTCAATTTTGTGATTGATTCCGTAAAAAACATTGAAGATGATGTCATCAGAGACCTTTATGCCAAAGGGGTTATGGAAAAGCTTAAGATTTCGGATAAATTCCTCAGGGGGGGAAAAAAAGAGAAAATTGAGGAGAGACCTGATTTAAACATAAATCCGAGCATATATCATGAAATTATCGCTATAATGCTCTCTGAAAACGGTCTCTGCAAAAGACTCTGCTCTGATATTGAAGAATCGGATTTTCTCGACCTTCCGATGAAAGGGGTATTTATTTCCCTGTGCAATTCAATTGAGGGCAAAGGCGATAATATTGACTTATTGATTAAAAATGATACAATAAAAAATTTCAAAGATTATATTATCGGGAGAATGACATATTATTCGGAGAATAAGCCGGATGACAAGAAAATTAGCGAAATTTTGGAAATAATAAGAGAACGGAGAATAAAAAAACGCATTGCTGATATTGACATAAAAATAAAGAATGCCTCTGATGAAGAGGAGAAGGACAGACTCATGCAGATGAGAGTTTTGATGGTAAAGAAAATAAAAGGAGGGAATTAAAATGGCAGAAGAAGCCAAAAAGAACAATGAGATGGAGAACATCATTAACACTATCATCAAGAAAGCAGTCGTCAATGGTGAACTTCCCTACCACAAACTCAACAGTCTGCTCCCTGAAGATTTTGAGGTTGATGAAATAGACAATCTTATAACACGGCTCCAGACTTTGGGCATAGTGCTGATTGAAGACGATGCAGAGAAGGGGCGTATAGAACCGGCTCATCGCATAGAAGCAGAGAAGAAGAGCGACATGTATGAAAGAATCAAATACGACGACCCTGTAAGAATGTACCTTCAGGAGATGAAATCCATTGAGCTTTTGTCAAAGGACATGGAGGTTACAATTTCAAGAGTTATGGAAGAGGGAAGGAGGGGAATACTTTCAAATCTCTTCATGATAGACAAGACTTTTGACAGATTGCAGGATTTTTATGACAGAGTCATTGATGAAGAGGAATCTATTGACCAGTATTTTCACATAGAGGATCCCAATATTTCCAATGAGCTCTCTCAGAAGAAGAAATATCAGAAGCTCAAAAAACTGTTTGAGGATATCAAAAAAGACATACAGAAAATAAAGGAAGAGAAAGTGGGATATTCAAGACTGAGAAAGAACGAAAGAGAGAAGCGCGACAAGAAGATGGAAAAAATATATTCAAATCTGATAGATAAAATAGAGCAGATGCAGTTAAATACAGTGCAATTGAACGGAATAATCGAATCCTATAAAAATGTTCACAAAGAGCTGTGCATGCATTATCAGAAATTTACTCTTATAGAGAAGAGATTCGATACCACAGTGCCTGACATTATCCGCGTGTGCAACATGAAGGGCAATGTTCCCATAAAATACAAAAAGAGGAACATCAAAAGAGAGGATTTTATAAACATAAAGAGAGAGATAGACAATATTGAAGCATGCATAAGAAAGATTGAAGAAGAAATAGGATGCGACAATGAAAAATTCGACGAGATAATCAAAAACCTCACAAAATATGAAATTACTCTCAATAATGCCAAACAGAAAATGATAAGAGCAAATGTGAGGCTTGTGATTTCCATTGCAAAGAGATATACAAACAGGGGGCTTGAATTCATGGACCTCATTCAGGAGGGAAATGCCGGACTGATGAAGGCGGTTGAGAAATTTGATTATCAGAAAGGATATAAATTTTCAACTTATGCAACATGGTGGATAAGACAATCAATCACGAGGGCGATAGCGGATCAGGCGCGCACCATAAGAGTTCCCGTCCACATGATTGAAGTGATGCATAAAGTCGTTAAAGCGACAAGGGCTCTTATGCAGGAGTTCGGAAGGGAACCGACAGAGGAGGATGTTGCAGAACGGCTGAACATACCTCTGGATAAAATAAAGAGCGTTTATAAAATTGCGCAGGAGACCATATCTCTTGACAAGCCGATAGGCGACAGCGATGAATCGATATTCTGCGATTTCATTGAGGATGTAGACCAGAAATCGCCGCAGTATCATGCTATGCTCTCAATGCTCAGAGAGAGGCTTGAAATGGTCCTCTCAGATTTGACTCCGAGACAGCAGACTGTTTTGAAGCTCAGATTCGGACTGCAGGACGGATATCCCCGCACTCTTGAAGAGGTGGGAGAGATTCTTGATGTGACAAGAGAGAGAGTGCGCCAAATTGAGGCAAAGGCTCTTGAAAAGCTCGGGCATAAGAACAGAGCGGAGATTTTAAAGCCGTTTCTTGACATAGGAACCTGATGATTCAGATAAAATCGAATATATATTCCGAAGGAGAGTATCTCCGTTTCATGGTTTTAAGAGACGGAAAAATAATTTATGTCGGAAACACTCCGTTGCCCGGCATTGATATCATAGATTACTCCTCAAATTACATTTACCCGGGATTTATAGATTCGCATACTCATCTTCTTTGGTACGGACTCAATCTTGTGAGGTGCGACCTGTCGGGAGTGAATTCCGAAGAGGAGATTTATGAGAGAATAGAAATATATCTAGGTAAAAAATCAAATGTGAATTATGTAATTGCAGAGGGATTTGATGAAACAATTTTCAAAAAGAATGGATTCCCCTCAATAAATAAAATGGATGAAAGATTCCCTGACATTCCGGTTATTGTGAGAAGAATCTGCGGACATATAGCGGTTGTAAATACTAAGGCATATAAACTCTTAAAGAAGCATATAGACAAAAATTTTGATGCAAAAACAGGTATAGTGAAGGAGGGGATAATACTCTCACTGAATACTGTTCTGAAGCCGGGAAAAGCTGAAAAACTTTCAGCATTAAAAGAGGCGCAGAAAAAGCTATTCTCTCTCGGCATCACAACAATAAGCGATATGGCTACGGATGATTCTTTTGAAATCTACAATTCAAAGGACTTGGAACTGAATGTTTTTTTCTATTATCCAGCCCTCTTCTCTAAAAATCTTAACGAATGGAGAGACAATGACAATGCAGTGCTTAAGGGTCTGAAGCTTTTTACTGACGGTTCAATAGGCGGACGAACAGCGGCGATTTCAATTCCGTACACTGATTCTGGGACAAAGGGAGAAATAATTCTTTCGGAGAAAGATTTTCAAAAAGCCGTCCATGAGGCGAATAAGAAGAATTATCAGCTTGCAGTGCATGCAATAGGAGACAGAGCGATTGAATTTGCTCTTGATAATCTTAAAAAACGCAGGAATGACAGAATTGAGCATTTTGAGCTCTCTTCTAAGAAACATATTGAGAGAGTGAAAGAACAAAAGATTTTTCTTTCAATGCAGCCGAATTTTATTGGCAACTGGTCTATGCCCGGGCAGATGTATGAACAGCGCCTTTCTGAAAAATATTTTAAATTCAATAATGCAGTCAATAGTATTAATAAACAGAATATTCCAATGGGATTCGGTTCCGACTGCATGCCGCCTTCTCCGATTTATGGAATTGAATCTTTGAAAAATGCTTTTTTTGCGAATCAGAGAATTAATCCGACTGAAGCTCTTAAATTTTACACTGAAGGGAGCGCCGAAATAATGTTTGAGAAGAGGCTTTATGGAAAAATAAAAAAAGGATATTATGCTGATTTTACAATACTGGATAATCCGATTGAAAAAACAGCTGTAAAGAAATTGCATGTAATTTCAACATTCAAAAAAGGAAAACAAGTTTTCACAAAGGAGTGAGTATGTTAATATTTTTAATTCTTATCGTTATTGCAGTTCTGATATTTGCTTTGAAAGGCATTATCATTATCAGGCAGGCGGAAGTGGCAATTGTGGAGCGTCTCGGAAGGTATCATAAGACCATTCCTTCTGGACTACATATTGTGTGGCCTATAATTGATTCTCTCAGGCCTGTTATTTTCGGGCAGAAATATGTTGTAAGAATAGATTTGAGGGAGCAGGTTCTTGATTTTACTCCTCAAACTGTAATAACCAAAGACAATGTGACAATGCAGATTGATTCTGTTATTTATTATCAAATAACAGATTCTTATAAGGCGGTTTACGAAATAAGCAATCTTGTTATGGCAATAGACAAACTCACAATAACCACACTGAGAAATGTGATAGGAGATTTGACTTTGGACGAAACTCTTGTGTCGAGAAGCAAGATAAACAGCGAGCTTCAAAAGATTCTTGACGAAGCGACAGACAAGTGGGGAGTCAAAGTCAACAGAGTCGAACTCAAGAATATAAATCCGCCTGATGAAATTCAGGAAGCAATGACGAAGCAGATGAAGGCAGAGAGAGAAAAACGCTCTGTTATCCTTCTTGCTGAAGGAGACAAACAGTCAAAGATATTGAAAGCAGAGGGTGAAAAGGAGTATGCCATAAGACGAGCAGAGGGAGAGCAACAGTCTGCTGTTCTTATAGCTGACGGACAGGCGCGCGCAATAAAGACAGTCTTTGAAGCGATACATCAGGGAAAGGCGACTGAAGATGTCATAGCGATAAAATATCTTGAGGCTCTTGAAAAGATGGCTAACGGAAACGCTACAAAAATATTCCTTCCTTTTGAAGCGACAGGCATTCTCTCATCATTGGGATCAATCAAAGAGATATTTAAGGATGAAGCAAAATAGAAAGAGCAAGTTTATAGGGTTTATGTACCTCATCAGGCTTAACAACTGCCTGATGGGGGTTTTTTCTGTTATACTCTCCGCATTTATAGCTACGAGGGACCCTGATTATATAAAACTCCTGTTATCAATAATCACTGTATTTTTTGTCTTTGCTGGAGGGAATATAGTCAATGACCTGTTTGATATAGAGACTGACAGGGTTAATAAGCCGTCAAGGCCTCTCATATCAATGGATTTCAATCTTAAGCACATGTTTGTTCTTGTCTTTGTCTTTTTTATTGCAGGAATAATCCTTTCCGCATTCATTTCCACGGCGGCTTTTGTAATAGCTTTATTCTCTGCTCTTCTTTTGTTTCTTTACTCATGGTCTTTCAAACGGCTTCCTTTTATAGGCAATCTCACAATATCTTTTTTGACTGCAATACTCTTTATTTTCGGAGCAGAGGCAGGAGGCGATTTCACAAAGGGAATTTTCCCTGCAGTATTCTCATTCTTCATGAATCTCGGAAGAGAGATAACTAAGGACATTGAAGATGTTGATGGGGACGAGTATGCAGGAATGAAGACTCTTCCTATAATAATCGGAAAGACAAAATCATTCTTTCTTGCAGTCGTAGTGTTCTTCATTCTCATAGCCATTACTTTTGTTCCCTACTTTAATGGAACATACAACAAATGGTATTTTTTTATAACTGTCTTTGGAGTTGATATAGTACTCATAGTTCTTTTATCAATATTCTTTATTTTTGACGATATAAGAACAAAGAGATTCGTCAACAATTATATAAAGTATGATATGATAATCGGGCTTATAGCCATCATGATGGGGGCAACATGAATATTTTCACGGCAATATTCCTCGGGGCTATACAGGGGTTGACGGAATTTCTTCCTATTTCGTCCTCCGGACATCTATCTCTTGCGAACTCTCTTCTAAATATACCTCAGGATAATCTGTTTTTTGAAGTTGTGCTCCACCTCGGCACTCTCTTCGCAGTCATTATATTTATGAGAAAAAAAATTGCTCTGCTTCTTTTTGGAGCATACAGAGAATTGTCAAACAAAGAGAAGACTGAAAAAACGAATCTCAGATATATAGGATATATCATCGCGGGTATTATGCCTGCAGTAATATTCGCTCTCTTTTTCAATGATATGATAGAAAATGCATTTTCAAATATGAGATTCATAGGAATATTTTTTCTGATTACTGCCACGCTTCTGTTCTCTACAAAATTCTTTTCAGGCAGAAAAGAATTGAATCTTAAGAAATCTCTTATTGTGGGAACTGCCCAGATTTTTGCATTGTTTCCCGGAATATCCCGTTCAGGCACTACAATTTCCGCAGGAATAATTTCAGGATTAGACAGGGAGAGAGCCTGCGACTTCTCCTTCTTTATGGCAATGCCTCTTATATTCGCCGCATTCGCGAAAGAGATGATGGATTCGCATGCAAAATTTGATATTAATGTTTTAACCGGATTTTTATCATCTTTTATTTTCGGTTATATATCCGTCTTTTTTCTGTATAAAATTCTCAAGTCGGACAAATTTTATTATTTTTCATACTACCTTGCAATCATCGGAGTCTTCACGATTATCAGGAGTGTTGTTTGATACTATTGGTTTCGGATACGCACAACAATGAAGATGCTCTTGAAAGAGTTGTGAATATTCATAAAGGAAAAGAACTTTCCGCATTTATCCATCTTGGAGATGTCTCTGATTTTTCAATACTCGAAAAAACGGAATCTCTGACCTGCGAAAAATATCTTGTAAAAGGGAATAATGACATAATCAATCTTAGTTCAGCTTCACATTTGAAGAGACTCGGTTTCGAATTTTCAAATCCGCCATTTGAAATATTTATTGACGGCTTCGGTCATATTGCAATCATGCACGAGCCGTTTTTCATTGAAGAATATCTTTATGACAATAAGACAAAATATATATTTTACGGACATACGCACAGGCAGGGGAAGAGAATGGAGAACGGAAAGACGGTTCTTAATCCCGGGTCCCTTTCAAGCACAATGAATTTCCGCCTTGCATACGCTTTGATTAATAAAGATTCTGTAGAATTCAAACATCTGTGAGGAGAGTATGAAAAACACAAGACAACTCGCATTTAAAGGAATTGCAACCGTAATGGTTATTTATGGAATTTTGATTTCATCTATTCATATAATGGCAGGCGAAAATAAAGATAAAATAATTAAGATTACTGCAGTGGGGGACATTGTCATGGGAAATACATTCCCTGAAAACAATCTTCCACAAAAAAACGGAGCAGAGCTCTTCATGCCTGCAGAATCTCTTCTGAAAAAAGGGGATATAGTTGTAGGAAACCTTGAGTGCTCATTGTGCGACAGTGGAACTCTGATGAAGAAGATAGTAGAAGGGAAGACATACGGCTTTAAGACGCCTGAGAAATACGGAATTAATCTGAAGAAGGCGGGATTCAATGTGATGAACATTGCAAACAATCATATACGGGATTTCGGAGAGGGCGGAGTCAAATCAACTAAAAGAATTTTGGATTCCCTCAACATAAAATATACTGGGTATTCAGGGCAGGTTGCATTTTTCTCAGTTGATTCCTGCAAAATAGCAGTAATTGGATTTTCAAGCTATTACGGAATGAATAATCTTCTTGAAAAAGAGAAATCCGCGGATTTGATAAAAACAGCTAAAGACTCAAATGATATTGTCATAGTCACTTTTCACGGCGGAAGCGAAGGGCAGAATGCAATGCATATAAAAAATGAAACAGAGTATATGTACGGCGAGCTGAGGGGAAATATTTATGAATTCTGTCACGATGCTATTGACGCCGGAGCGGATGCTGTTATAGGCCATGGTCCGCATGTGCCGCGCGGAATTGAACTCTACAAGGACAGGATAATCGCCTATTCGCTTGGAAATTTCCTGACTTATGCGGGAATAAACACAAACGGACAGAACGGATACTCTCCTCTTCTTTATCTGGAACTTGATTTTGAAGGCAGGTTTCTTTTCGGAAAAATTTATTCATTCAAGCAGGTAAGAGGAAAGGGCATTGAATCAGACACTTTGAATTCAGCGGCTCTTCTGATAAAAAAACTCTCATTTGAAGATTTCAAATCAAATTCGATTGAGATTGATTCAACCGGAAATATCGCAAGAACAAATCAAAAATTGAAATAGCGAGGAAATGATGAAACGAATTCTTTTTATTGTTTTTAATCTCTCACTCTTTTTATCTGTTTTATCCCAAACTCTGCCTTTTGAGAGTGATGCATATCTTCCTGCCTTCTACTCTCTGATGAAGGACAGTGTTGATTTCAGATACTATAAATCCTTCAATGTGTCAAGCCAAGGCGCAAAGTATTCATCAATAAATCAGGTTCTGAAATATGCCGCAGAAAACAAGCTTGACACAATAAGCATTCTTATATACGGGAATCTTCCTGCAGAGACAATATATTTTGATTCAAAATTCCGTTTTGTATCAATATGCGGAGTGAACAACGCTTGCAATACGGACCTTCATAATACAGTCTTTGTGAACAGGGCTGAGAGCATATATATTTCTCTGCAGAATCTATCATTCTCTTCTTTCTGCAATGAAGGACATATAGCATATCTGGCATTTTTTCACAATATGGTAGAGGAGCTATATTCGAAAAAGGAAGTGGTCTTCTCGGATATCTTCGCCTCCGAAATTACTCAGAATTTCAACTGGCCTTCAAGCGGATATCTTGCTTTCACGCAGGGAAAAGGTGTGGGGAAGAATTTTTACGGAGTGATTTCGAATGTTTATAACACGGAGGGAGATTCTATGATAATATACGGTCAAAATAATATCCGTGAGCTTGTCGTGACAAATAATTTTACTTTCAGCAGATATCTGCATGTGACAGGATATTTGAATGTGCAGAACCAAATTAGTATAATGAACGGGAAATCAGTCTCTGTAATAAGAGCGAATGAGACAGCTTTGTTTGGCAGTTTTAAATCAAGGACAATGTCGGATTCGATATATTTTAACAGTGAATCCAAAGAGAGCGGGGTGACCACTTTGTGGGCTGTGGGCGGAGACCTGACTGTAAAAAAAGATGGATTTGCAAAAATAGGCAGTGACGGAACATTCTTCATCAAAGAAAAAAACGGTGATTCTCTTATTTTCAAAGGCGGACAATTATTGCTTTCTAAAAACGACATAATGGGCGAGGGAAACATTTATATGTCAAATTACATGAATCTGCCGGGAAATCCGCTGATTTTAAAATATAATATGGGAGTAAACACACCTATAAGATGGGGTATTGCAGACGGAGACAAAATATCCGATTTTTCTCTCTTTGAAGACAGCTCCAATTGCATGTTTGTCAGAAAAAACATGAAGCCGGATACATTGTCAAAATACGGTGAGATAAATGTCTATGCAGGAGCTCATATGTGGACTGCAAAGAGCGTGAAGCCAAAAATCATTAATGTCTTCGAACAGATTGCATTCTCGGAATCAAATTTATTGAGAAACGACTCTTTATTCACTTGGGATAAAAAGAACGGAAGAATAATCATTAAAAAAGAAGGGCTTTACTTTATAGGGTATAATGCCTCTGTCTCTTTCGGCTCTGAAGGCGCAAATTTAAATAAAGTTGCAGTCAGAGTGATGAAGAACAATAATGAGCAATCCGAATTGAATGGAGTCATAGTGAAGCCGCTTGAAAAAGGCTCTTTTCAGACGCTTGCTTTACAGAGTCCTCTTCGCCTTAATGCAGGGGACACTCTCTATGCGGAATTTTACGCATCAGACAAAGGCATATCATTAATGTCGGATGAAATATTCTCAAAAAAATCGGGATTCGTATTTTATATTATGGAAATCAAATAGTGTGGTGCGTCATAAATCTCTTGACATTTAAGAGAGGATGTGGTATAATAAGATAAATGAACATATCAGAGCGAATAATACTCACAACCGAAGAGGAAACGGCAATCGACCGTTGGTCACATGGGAAAAGCATTCCATTACGTTTGGTAAAACGAGCACAGATTATTCAATTATCAGCTCAGGGTGTTTTCAATCACGATATAGCCCAACGACTGAATATTTCTCGACCGACCGTTCAATTATGGAGAGAACGATTTTTAGCTCTCCGTTTGTCAGGACTGGAGAAAGATGCTCCTCGTCCTGGACGTTTTCCAAGAATTACACAAAAGAAAGTTACAGCTATTGTCAATGCTACTTTGCACACAACACCGCCCGATGCGACTCACTGGAGCACACGCAGTATGGCAAAAGCACAAGGGGTCAGCGAAGCCAGTGTTCGCCGTATATGGAAACAATACAACTTAAAACCCCATCTGGTCAAAAATTTCAAACTCAGCAGGGACAAACATTTTCTGGAGAAACTTTACGATGTTGTTGGCCTTTATTTAAATCCACCCGATAAATCCATCGTCTTTTGTGTAGATGAAAAGAGCCAAATACAAGCATTGGAGCGCACGCAACCCTTACTGCCTCTACGTCCCGGAATGCCAGCAAGGCAAACCCACGATTACCAACGCCACGGCACAACAACATTATTTGCAGCATTAAACATGCTGGATGGCAAAGTCATCGGAGATTGCATGCCTCGTCACAGACATCAGGAATTCATTAGGTTTTTGCAGCTTATAGACACAAAAACGCCACTCGATTTAAGTCTTCATCTTATTGTAGACAACTATGGAACGCATAAACATCCGAAAGTTCAAAAATGGCTGAAACGTCACCCGCGTTTCCACATGCATTTTATCCCAACATCCAGTTCCTGGGTCAATATGGTGGAACGATGGTTTGCTGAGATTTCGAGGAAAAGAATCCGTAGAGGGTCTTTCAAAAATGTCAAAGAGCTTATTTCCACTATTAAACAATATATCGAATCGCACAACCAAAACCCAAAGGTATTGGTCTGGACTGCTTCGGTGGAGTCGATTATGAATAAAATAAAAATAACTAAAGATCTGTTGGAGACACTACACTAGGAGTCTGTCCGAAAACTCAATTTTACTAAATTCAGACTTCCTGATCTCG
>DCUY01000069.1:0-312 GCA_002327905.1 Caldifarciminota bacterium UBA2202
GCCAGACAAAGACGCCATGAGCCGTGAGCAGAAAAACAGATAATAGTTTATAGTTGATAGTTTATGGTTAAAATGCAAGAGTAAAAATACATTCAGTTAACAATAATAAGGCATTTGATTTGATTCTGGCGGGCCTAACACACAGGTCCGCCCCTACAACATTTGATTAAATAACATTTCTTTAAAATAATCTTCTAAAACTTTTGGTCAACCCGTTGGGAGCGACAGCGACCTAAAGTCAAGCAATGGTTTTAGAAGATTCAATCAATTAAAAACTTATTGAAAGTGAAAGCTGTAAGTCGGCGAGGACGC
>DCUY01000069.1:364-6220 GCA_002327905.1 Caldifarciminota bacterium UBA2202
GGGATGATGTGCGAATGAGCGCTGGACTTCATGCTACGAGATAAGGACGTCGTAAAGCGAGTGTGTGAGCCGACGCTACACCCGCGTGTTGCGCACTATAGATTTGTTCCAACTGAAAATGCTTACTGAATCCTAAAAAACGATTCCTTTCCGCCTTCTCTCCCTTCCGCTCTTCCTCCTCTCATGCTCAATCCTCCTGTCAACTCCCGACCTTCTCTCCTTCCCGCTCCTCTTATCCTCTCCCTTGAAAACTTCAGCGGATTTTTTTCTTCTGTCGCACTTGCTTCTTCTGTCACCGTTCCTTCTCTCTTCTTTTCTTCTATCATCTTCATAATTTGACCTATTTCCGAAAAATGCAGGAAGCTCTGTTGTCACAGATTCGATGATTATTTCTGTCTCTCCTATTTTTCTTATTTTGTCGTTTTTTTTATTCATAAAATCACCTCTTAAATATTGTAAAAATACTTATTGTCCAAGATTCTGTACTGCACCGCTTCTGCGATGTGCTCCTCTTTGATTGATTCACTTTTTGCCATGTCGGAGATTGTTCTCGCCACCTTGATTATTTTATTCACTGACCGCGGCGAAAATGCATAATGGTCCATTGCACTCCTTAAAAGAGATTTACAGTTTTCGTCGAGTTCGCAAAATCTCTTCATATACCTTGATGTTATATGCGCATTTCTTCTAAATGTCCTTATTCCCTTGAACCTCTCCTCCTGCAGATTGATAACTTCAATGACTCTCTCTCTAATGTCATCCGATTTTTCCTGCGTCGTCACCTCTGACGCTTTGAGAAAATCGATTCTCGGCACTTCAATATGCAGATCTATCCTGTCGAGAATAGGTCCTGATACCTTTGAAAGGTATCTTTGAATGTCATTGGGAGTGCACTTGCAAATATGCGTGGGGTCAGAGTAGTAACCGCATCTGCACGGATTCATTGCGGCAATAAGGGAGAATCTCGAAGGATACACAAATGTGTTCTGCGCCCTTGAAACTGTCACATATCCGTCTTCAAGAGGCTGTCTGAGAGATTCAATTATATTTTTTGAAAACTCGGGAAATTCATCAAGGAACAATACTCCGTTATGCGCCAAAGAGACCTCTCCGGGATGCGCGTCCTGACCTCCTCCCACAAGGGCGACATCGGAAATCGTGTGATGCGGACTTCTGAAAGGCCTGTCTATGAGAAGCCCCTCTCCATCCTTTAAAAGCCCCCTTATAGAATGAATCTTCGTAGTCTCTATCGCCTCATCCTCAGACATTTCAGGAAGTATTGTGACAAATCTCTTTGCGAGCATTGTCTTTCCTGTACCGGGAGGTCCGATCATCAGAAGATTGTGATTCCCGGATGCCGCGATTTCCAAAGCCCTCTTTGCAAGTTCCAGACCCTTCACATCCTCAAATCCGAAATCATGCTCCTTTTTGCTGTATTTTTTTGTGTCATGAGTGTAGGGGTTTTTACTAATATCTGTAAGAATTTCAATCGCGTTTTTCAGGTCAAGCGCAGGAAAGACATTCATTGATTTAATCACTGACGCTTCATTTTTATTTTCATTGGGAACAATAATATCTGTGCAGGATGATTTTGCCATTGAAGAGACAATTGAAAGAACTCCCTTTATAGAACGGAGGGAGCCATTGAGAGCAAGTTCGCCTATTAGAAGAACATTCTCCCGCAAAGGCTTCACAAAACCCGCTGAGACAAGTATTCCTATCGCAATAGGAAGATCAAAGTAAGAACCCTCCTTTTTTATGTCGGCAGGAGCAAGATTCACTGTGATTCTTCTGTCGGGAAACGGGTAGCCGATGTTTTTTATTGCGGATCGAATTCTCTCTTTGGATTCTTTTACTGACCTTTCAGGGAGACCGACAATATTAAATGCTGGAAGTCCGTTCTGAATGTCAGTTTCAATGTCAACTACATAGCCGTCAAGGCCGTTTATCGCCGCTGATTTTAGAATGGATATCATATATTTTTTCCAACCTCCTCTTCACTATACTGTCAGAAATCGGTTTAATTATTGACGGAATATCTTCAATCAACAAATCATACTTTTGAGAATTGCTTCTTTTGAGGTATTTCAGATAATTATAAAATAATTTTGCATATTCAAGAATTCTATATTTTTCTTTTAAGGATTCAATTGATTTTTCAAACAAATCTTCCGCATTATTCGAGCGGCTCTTTGTCTTTGATTTAATCATATATGTCATTATTGATTCTCTGTCTTTCTCTCCTGTAATTTCAGAATACTTTTTCACTATCATTCTTTTTTTCGATTGCGACTTAACGAATCTCGTGAGAAAAAATGCCGATTCTGTCAGGAGACTCTTGTTACTTATATAAACTCCCATCTTAAAAGCCTCATAATAGTATTTTTCGGATAAGTCATATTTTTTCCAAGTCATGTACAGACGGCCGAGATTATTATAGACCATCCACAAACCCATTTTATTGTTCAAATTCTTTGCATAGGACAAGGATTCATAGAGATTATACTTCGCATCAGTGAATCTTCCCTGCTCAATATAAACAAGTGCTATTCCCGCCTGACTTCTTATTGACCCGTAAATGTCTCCGTAAAAATGCTTGATGTCAATCGAGTTCAGATAATTTTCAATCGCCTTATCAAGATTCCCCAGATTGAGATATATAAAAGCGGAAGCGTCATAGTATTTTGAAAGATCGCATTTAACCTCTTTCGTATAATTAATCAGCTGATTGTATCTGATTATTGAGAATGAAGATGTTGCTATTTTTGCCTTATCCTTCTCAATCAATGACTCGATTCTATTGTAAAAGTCGAGAGATTTGTCAAGATTTGTAAATACTTCATTTGGGTTTTTCCCCATCTTAAAATATATCATTGCAATATGCCTTGTAGCCCGTGATTTTTCAAACAATGTGCTCTTTCTGCTCCTTAAAACCTTTTCAGCAAACTCCAATGATTTTTTGTAGTCATTGAAATAATAATAGGCTGATGAGATTTCATTGTGTATTTCAGAGAGAGAGGCTGACTTCCCCGCGTACGGGAGATAATTCATCAGATATTTTAATGCAGATTTGGGATTCCCCTGCTGAAGATATATTTTCCCCATGTTGAAATCAATAAATTTCCTTGTCTCTGTCTCTTTCACTCTCTTTTTTGCTATATTCAGAAAGAAGAGCGCATTTTCATAGGAGTTTACGCTCTGCTGTTTAAGAAGATGTATCGCCTTCTCAAGATGCACAAAGCCGCTCTTATAGAGAGATATGAATGTCTTTGCCACCCTCTCGTCAAATTGAGTTCCGGAATTTCTCTCTATCTCTTTTATTGCAAGGTATTCGCTTCTCACTTCTGTTTTATAGCTCCTGTTTGATGTCATTGCATCGAATGAATCGCACACAGCTATTATTCTTGAAAGAAGCGGAATATTCTCACCAATTAGACCGTCAGGATAACCCTTTCCGTCATACCTTTCATGATGGTGCTTTATGGCATCCTGAAGTCCCGAAACATATCTGAATGAACCGAGAAGATATGCCCCGTAAACAGAATGCCTTTTTATCTCCATAAATTCGTATTTATTCAGTTTTTTCCTGCTCTTTAAAATGCTTATGGGGATTCTCACTTTTCCTATGTCATGCAGAATTGATGAGAGATAAAGAACATCCATCTGCTTCTTTGGAAGATTCATTTTGTTTCCTATAAGAAGCGCATACTTTTGGACCCTCTCGGAATGCCCTATTGTATAGTCATCCTTGGCATCTATTACATCGGATAAATACTTTATGGTATTTAAGAAAAGTTCTTCATTTTCAATTGAGTTTGTAAATCTTTTAATATCTGTCATTGTTAATTCCCTTTGTCTTATTTTAGAACATCTTTTGATAAAGTCAATACTATTTTCTTTTTTAATTCATTATATATTAAATAATTTCCGGCATCATTTATGTGAGTATCATTCTCTTTATAAGGATTCATTCCCTCCGCATATGAATTCGCAAGCGATTCTGTTGTGTTTATAAATTCCACCTCGTTTTCACTTAAAATATTTTCAATTCGCTTTATTGAATAATTCCAGTCCGCGCCGACACTCTCTTGAAGCTCTTTTTGCAGAACTGTATTGACGGAATATTCATCAGGTATTATCAGGAACAGAGATTTTACGCCCTCCTCATCAAATGCTTTCTTCATCTCTTTTATACAATCTTCGAAAAGACGCCATTCGCTATTTAAGGCAATAGAATCAAGCACGGCAATCCTCTCTTTTTCGATTTGTAAAAATTCGTTTTTCTTCATATTCAGATCGGCTCTGCCTTTCTCAGTCCTCCCTCTTGTCTTTAAGACGGCCTCAGAATTGCGGAGAAGATTGAATGTCTTGAAATTTTCCAATGACCAGTTATTTTCAGGCATTACAGCATTCAACACATCATTCCCTGCAAAGATTATCACAACAGCATAATCCGCCATTGCTCTTTTGAGATTTGTTTTTATCTCTCTGAGATAATCAACCGGAGAATAGCCCGGCTGAGACAAATTAATGCACTCAAAATCAGTCGAATCCTCAATCATCTGAATAAAATTCTGCTTATAGTCAACCACTCCCACTCCGAATGAATCCCCTATGAACAAAATCCTCTTCTCCAGCTTTTCTTCTTTAATTGATCTTCCCATGTATCCTTCTTTATTTACCTCGCTGTTATTGAACCTGCTTAAAGGAGTGAGTCGAAAAATATCAGTCTTTCTTTTTAGAATCTCAAACGGATGAATAACATAAATGATGTTGAGAATTATTTCAAGAAATAGAAAGAATAAAATGATGTTGAAATATACAATTGAAACAATGGGATGAATTTTTATTTTTTTAAGGGGAAGAAAAGAAAACACAATAAGATAGAATCTGTTCATTGCAAGAATCATTATCTCCGGATAAAGATGAGTTCTAAAGAACAGAGAAACAATCAATATTGAAAAAGGAAGAGTCAGCCACAATAAGTGTAAATCAATATCTTTTTTTAATATTGCCGCTATTGATGCTAAGAAGAAAAAAACGAGAGTCAGTTCGTATCCTGAAAAGCCGCCTTTGTTAAGTAAGACATAAAAAACTAAAAATACTGCTGTGACTGCAATAAATATCTTGTATATTAATTTAAGTTTCATATTTTCATTATATCCGACACAGTTAGATTGTCAATCTTCACAGAAAATAAGGTCCTCTAGTCTTAATTAACAAAATCTGAATTTATATCTATTCTCCGAATTCCGATAGGAGCATGCCAAGGAAAATCATTGCTCCTCCCAATAGCCCTGCTGACGCCAATCTCTCTCTGAAAATGATAAACGCGAAGATTGATGCAAAGAGCGGTTCAAGGGTATAGATAATCGCCGCGCGCGCCTCACTTGTCTGCTGTTGATACTTGTACTGCAAGACCAGAGCTCCTGCTGTCGCAAAAACAGAAGTGAAGACCAAATCCAATGCAAGATTTCCGCTAAATTTTATTTGCATGTCTTTTGTTGCAAACATTAGAACCAGAGAGATAAATGCAACTATTGTTATCTGCATAAAGACCAAAAGCAGAACATTGCCCCTCTTGCTGAATCTTTGAATCAAGACTATTATCAAAGCAAATGTGAATGCGCATAAAACCGTCAACACATCTCCCCTGTTCAAAGGTCCGTTTTCAGGACTGAACATCAGAAACAAACCTCCTGCGGAGAGAACTATTCCAATGATTTTGAAAATATCAATTTTTGTTCTGTACATTATGAATGAAATCACAGGCACCAACACTACCGAAAGACCCGTTATAAAAGCGGAGCGAGTTGAAGATGTCTCCCTGAGTCCTGCTGTCTGAAGAGCGAATCC
>DCUY01000069.1:6325-11813 GCA_002327905.1 Caldifarciminota bacterium UBA2202
AGATTCTCAATCATTGACATTCCATACTTTGTTCTGTATCTATTGTCAAGAGACTTTACTCTTCTGCACGGAAATTTTTCGCATTTATAGCAGAAATCGGTTATTTTATTTTTCTATGCGCACTTCACTATTGTGCATCTGATGTCTTCCTTCTCCCTGCCATTGTTCCTTTCATTGCATCCCTTGCAAGTGCTTTTACCTCTCTGAAATCCGAGGCATATTGCGCAGTTCATCCTGCATGGCGCAATGTGAATTCTCTTGACTTCTGTCTTCACTTGATCAAACTTATCTTAATCGGCTTTTTAAGTGAACTTACTTTTATATAATAAATCCCTGTCTTCATATTCTTTGAATCAAAATATGCTTCTATCCCTGTAAAATTCTTGATGTTTTTTATTATCCTTCCTGCAGTAAAACTGTTTTCATTATAGTATGAGCTGTTGAGAAACGGCGCTGTGCCATATATAACTCCGGATGTCACTTCAACGGAATCAAACTGATGCTCCGTATATCTGTATTCCGCATTTATTCCCATGCTCAGAATCATTAAGAAAAGTACCATTAAGCATGCAGATTTATTCATTCCTCCTCCTTTTGTTTTTTGAACGGCATTCCGCTATTTAGTATTTCATTGAGAATACCGACTAATATCATTTTGAATTTTTCATTCAATTCATCATTAAACACAACCTTCTCATTCGACTCATACACCAAATCAAAAACATCATTTGGTTTTCTAAGAGAGTATATAGCCATTGTTATTCTCTTATTGCTGAATTTCATATCATTATGGGCAAGATATCCGTAGAAGAGAAGTTGAAATGTTTTCGCATATTTCATAGGATGCTCTTTCCATTTGATTATATCTATCAAATTTTCTCTGTCGTATATCTTCAATTCGGATTTCTCAGCTATCCCTGATTTATAATCGCATATCTTTATCTCATCATCTTTCTCTTCAATCCTGTCGAACTTTCCGTACAAATCTATTTTGCTTCCGTTCACTTCAACAGAACCGCTCAATTCGCCCTCAAGGTCAAAAAGCTTTATATTGCCATGCGCTCTCTCAATGTCAGACCTGACAAAGTTTTTTATCATCTCCATCACAACTCTCTTCATCAGATAAGGCTTTCCGCTCTCTGTATTATGAATCTTGTTCTCAGCAAAAGAATCGACAATCATCTTTTCAATTAGAGTTTCGGAAAGAATCACATTCTCCTTAGCGAAGATTACTCCTTTATTTTTTTCGTACATAATCTGCAGTGCATCATGAGTCGCAGTACCGATTATGTTTGCTCCAACCTCATCCCTTTCATTTTCATTCCGTATTTTAAGAACATATTCAAAAAAGAATCTGACCGGGTCAATCATATAAGAAATAAGAGAGGTGGGCGAGTATTTCAACTCCTTCAGTCTCTTCATAATTCTTTCCGTCTTTTCTATGCTCTCCATCCCTCTAATTGATTCCGCTTCATAATTTTTACTGACTGACGCAACTCTTCCTTCAAAGATTCCTCCGTGTCTCGCCTCCCAGTTAATCTGTTCTATGAATCTTGATTTTTCATTGTAATTTTCATCTCCCCCTTCGGCATATACTGCATAGAACTCTCTGCTCTTGAATAAAATCGAATAGAAATAGTATGAGAAGAGCGCAGACGAGTGTTTGTATGTCGGTAGCCCCCATGATTCCCTCAAGTCGTTTGGTATATATGATGAAAAGTTTTTTCCTTTCGGCATAATGCCTTCATTGACTGAAAGAACGGCTGTTTTTTCAAATTCAAGACACCTTGATTCAAGCATACCCATAACCTGAAACTCCTGCAGAGGATCTCCTGAAAATGGAACACTCTCTCCCATTATCATTCTCTCAATTAGAATTGCAAGTTTTCCCGCATCATTTTTGATTTTCAGAGAATCATCATTTTCAAGAACCGTTATTAGTCTGGTGAGGATCTGCACTATTTTAACACTGTTTGATTCGGACAAAATGTCATTCTCTCCTTCCGAACCTGCAATGACAACGGAATTGACGATTTTTTTCAGAATAAATTTAAGAGGCAACAGGTTCTGCGCTTCGTCATACCACATGAAGACTTCGTCAAACATCTCGGATTTGAAGCCCCTGAAAATATCATCATAAGAGACAAACGAGGAATCTCCGCTTAAAAGCCTTCCTCTTGCGGCGAAATAGTGTTCTTTCAGTCTTTGTCTTGAATACGAAGAATCAATCAAATCAAGAACATTTTTATAATAAAATCCTTTCTCATTTTTTTCAGAGTGCATACGGATCATTTTAATTATGAATTGAGCTATCGGAGTTTGGATTAAAGGATATCCCATTGTGATATTGATTTTGTCAGCTGATTCCGGCAGTCCGTTTACAACAGGCAACATTAAAGATTCGTCGCATAGCACAACTGTGCCTTTTCCATCCATAAAGACATCAGAGAACAGCTCTGTCTGGTCTATAGGCAGAGAATATGAGCGAATCTCTATTTTTTCATTTGAAGATTCTCCGAAATTTTCTGCATTTTGACCCCATCTTTTAAGATGTGAAATTATGAATTGCGCAGACTCGTGATTTGACCTTAAAAGCTCCTCGGGCAGATCGAAAAACAGTCTGACTCTCTTCTTTTTCATCATTCCATTTATCAGCTTCACCTCGGAAGGAGTTAAAATATTGAAACCTGCAATGATAATATCCTCAAATTCATCGCATAAAAATTCGTTTTCTGCCGCCTTTCTGTACATCATGCCCCTGTATCCGCGGTTTGATTTAAGCAATTCATTGTTAAGAACGGAATAAACCGTTTCTATTCTTTTCATTGTTTCAAAATAGCTCTCCGCAAATGTTCCACCCGCCGCATGTTCAAGAGCGGCAGCCTCTTTGACATTGCCGAGGATTTTTCCATCAAGAAGATACATGTCTAAATCATTAAAATCTTTCATCATTATGTCGAATTTCGGCAGAAACTCATCAAAATACATTCTATTATCATCCTCATAAGCTTTGTACGCTATGACAGCCATCTTCAAATTATCTTCCTGCATCAGTCCGCTTATCTTTCGCACAAAATTGTCCATAGTAATCATTTCAGGCAGTATGGCAGTAACACCTGCTTTTTTGTATTCCTCTCTGAGATATACGGCCGACCTCTGCGACGGAAGAATTATGACTGTCTTTTTAGGATTGAGATTTAACGACTCTCTGTATATTTTTTCAAGGAATTTCATAGTTCCACCTCTTTCACGCTCATTTCCGATGTATAAACAATGTATGCCTTGACATGATAATCCATTTTTTGATAGGCGAGAGCATACTTTTTTACCTGCTCAAAATGCTCTGCTGATTCTTTTCCGGTTTTGTAATCTGCTATTATTGCCTCATCACCCTTTAACATAACTCTGTCAGGCCTTGTTATATTTCCATCTGAAACAATATTCCTTTCATTAAGTATCTCCCATCCCTCCTCAAACAGAAATGATATTTTTTTGTCATTCATAATTGAGACAAGATCTTCTCTGTAAAGCTTTTCCTCGTCGGCATTCACTATCCCTTCTATCAGAGCATCATTTAAGGCATTTTCAGAATCTCTTGCGCTCTTTATCTTTGAGAGAAGATAATGAAGAACTTCCCCTCTTTTCGCAACAATCTCCCTGCCCCCCTTCGATAGGAGGTTTCTCATTTTTCTCTCAATGAATAAATCTCCGCTGTGACTGCATGCGGTGATTTTTGAGACGGGGTGAGTTTCAGACGTATCTTCCTTCGCTGATATCCGCTTCTTTCCGATTGATAGAGTCACATTCTCGTTTGATTCCGTATTGCATCCGGATTCATTTGCTATGATAGGAAGCCTGCTGTTTATAATTGCAGATACTGTTGACGGCTCCTCATCATTTTTTATTTCAACCGCTTTTGTATAGAGATAGAGTTCCTTCTTCGCTCTTGTCATTGCAACATAAAGAAGATTGATGTCGTCAAAAAGATTTTTATCTCTCTCTTCGCGCTTAGCCGAGGATGCTGATTCTCTAAATAAATTCTCCTGCTCCCGCTTAATGTCGCCGAATTTCACTGCAATTTTCGGCTCTTCATATATAAAATACTTATCTTTCAATTTGCTGTTCCCATCCCATGTGGCAAAGGGAATTATCACAATATCATATTCAAGGCCCTTTGATTTGTGTATTGTCGATATTGTCACCGCATCTCTGTTTGATGGCGAGGATATTTTCATCTCATCGCCGTATTCATCATAATAGTCAAGAAAATCCTTTGCTCCGCCCTCTCTCATCTTTCCGTATGCTTCATTCATAAGTTTTGATATATGCATAACCGACTGAGAGTAATCTCTGCAGAGGGGATTGATGATTATTTCAAGCATTCTTGATATTGCCTCATAAGCGCTTATCCTCGATACTGTTTGAAGAATTCTGTATTCAAGCTTCTCGTAGATCTCATCACTGAATAAAATTCTTAATATTATCTCTTCATCCTTTCTCTCAGGTCTCTTTTTCTTCTCTGTTATTTCAAGAAACTTATCCTGCGCCTGCGCAAAGCTATTATCATCTTTGCATATATCTTTCCATAAATATATTATCTTTGCAAATGATTCTATGTCGCTCTGGTCAGCCGCATATTTCATTACACTGATTATAAAATGAACGAACGGATTCTCTTTTATGAAAAGTGTGTCCGACGAGACAATCTTCAGGTCTTCTCCGTCTGCTTTTTTTCCTGATAGGAATTCCGCAATACTGCTCCCCTCTTCGCTTTTTCTCACAAGTATCCCTATTGAAGATTGTGCGTATCCCCTCTTCAGACAGTCATCAATTATTGAAAGTATAAGCCCATTGTCTATTAAAGCCACTTTTATATCCGATTCTGAATTGATAAGAGTTATCTCGGCATGTCCGCAGTTTTCATTGTCAGAGAATCCCTCCATCTCCCTCTTTCCCGACTTCTGCGCCACATTTTCCTCTGAATAGACATTATTATCATGAAGTATTCCACCGAAGAGAGTATTGTTCAATTCAATTATATTCTGCGCGCTTCTATAATTATATTCAAGAGTTTCATTTCCGATTGACTCTGACTTTTCAAGGTTCTCCATAACCTCAGTGCTCCCTCCGCGGAACCTGTATATTGCCTGCTTCAAATCACCAACTCCTGTGAAATCACCGCCTTCGGATACGGCATTTTCAATCAGTGGGCTCAAGTTGCTCCACTGTATTCCCGATGTATCCTGAAATTCATCTATCATAAATTTTCTGAATTTCTCTCCTATCCGGAAATATATGAAAGGAACACTCTCGCCATCGGCAGACAGGGATGATATCTTACTATTCAGTTCGTCAATGAAAAGAATTTCATTCTCCCTTTGATATTTATCAAGAATACCGTCTATGCTCTCATACAGAAGATTTGAATATATGTTTTTAAGCAGTATTGAATTGTCGAAATAAATGCTTATATTGTTTGAAAGATACT
>DCUY01000044.1 GCA_002327905.1 Caldifarciminota bacterium UBA2202
CTCGTAGGGGCGGACCTGTGTGTTAAGCCCTAAATCAGTAAAAAAAATACTCCGTTATTGTAAAATAGCGGAGTATTATAAAGCAGTATGCACGGTTTTAAAACCGCGACCTCTTCAGTTCAACTTTATTCTACAAGACCTTGCGTAATAGCCGGTTCAATGACAGTATTTGCATCCAATGTTACTGCCGTTTGAGATAACAGCCTCCCGTTAATTGTTGCTCCGTTAGCCACGGTAATTGCAGTCATTGATAATATGATTCCTTCCATATGTGCGTCTGTGCCTAGACTTGCCGACGAACCAATTTGCCAGACTATATTTCCGCAGAAAACATCGTCTGATAGTATCACATGAACTCCGCCTGCCACAGTTAAATCTTCAGCTATCTGGAAGACCCATGTGTCTGTAGCCAAACCGGAAAGCGTGACATCAGTTGATATTCCAACTCCGGTTCCCCACTTGTAAAGACCGGGAGCAAGATTGAGGCCGCCTATTTCTCCGCTTCCCAAATCTATGTAGTCAGGCGTCGTAAGACCGGCAGCTGTTGTGTATGCTGTTTCCATATCGCTTACCGCTGTTGTAAGATTCGCTGGTGTCGGAGCTGCATAGTCTGCCGCATTGAGCCTGCTTAGACCTGTGACATAAATTGATGTTGAAAATACATTTGATGTATCCATTGTCTCGCTAAAACCGGTTATGTAAGTCCGTGCAGCGGGACTCACTCCGACATTTCCTGTAATTGCCGTTGTTCCTGTAGTGCTGACTCCTGTTTTTGTAAGAATTACATAGTCGCCGGCCGCTTTGAGGTCTACAACAGCACCCATAGCGGGGCTTGCAGGTTTATTATAGGAATCATTAGTAGGAGTAGGAGTAGGAATGATGTCTGCTTCTTTCAATGTGTTAAAAGAACATCCTGCCAATACCAATAAGAAACCGATAATCGCAATTTCCAAAAAATGCGATAGATTGAACTTTTTCATAGTTCCTCCCAAGTTTATTGTTTGTTCTGAAATGAATACCATTTTGGATAAATTAAGTTTATCATATTCTCTACTAAAAGTCAAGGTAAATAAAATTATTTAATTGACAAAAGTTAGTGCGGTGTTCATCAATTTCTTATTATAAGGAAGATTCATGATATTGTTTAGCAAGAGTGTGAATAGTTCGCAGAGGTAAGTTTGAGAAGTGCTTAAATGGGATATCCATGCCGTTCTATCTTTTTCTTATGTAAACTAAATAAAAAAACTCCGCCTTTGTAAAATAGCGGAGTATTATAAAAGCAATGTAAACGGTTAAAACCGTATAAGTTTAAGTTTGCTTTATTTTGAAATCCCTGTTGTAATAGGCGGCTCTGTAACAGTGTTTGCATCCATTGTTACTGCAGATTGAGATAACAGCCTTCCGTTCAATGTAGCTCCAGTATCCATAGTAATTGCAGTCATTGATAATATGACTCCTTCCATATGGGCACCTGTGCCTATACTTGCAGATGAACCAATCTGCCAGATGATGTTTTTGCAAAGAGCTCCGCCCGACAGTATCACATTCACTCCGCTCGCCACAGTTAAATCTTCGGCTATCTGGAAGACCCAAGTGTCTGTCTCCGAACCGGAAATTGTGACATCTGTTGTTATTCCAACTCCGGTTCCCCATTTGTAGAGGCCGGGCGCAAGAGTAAGACCGCCTATTTCTCCGGCTCCCAAATCTATGTAGTCAGGCGTCGCAAGGCCTGCAGCCGTTGTGTAAGCTGTTTCCATGTCGCTTACTGCTGTAGTTAGATTAGCAGGTGTCGGAACTGCATAGTCTGCCGCATACAGTTTGCCTGTTCCCACAACATAAATTGATGTTGAAAATACATTTGATGCATCCATTGTCTCGCTAAAACCTGTCAAATAGGTATGATCAGCGGGACTCAGACCGACATTTCCTGTAATTGCCGTTGTTCCTGTTGTGCTGACTCCTGATTTTGCAAGAACTGCATAGTCGCCTGCAGTTCCAAGATCTACAATAGCAACCATGGCGGTGCCCACTGTATAATCATTAGCAGGAGTAGGAATGATGTCTGCTTCTTTCAATGTATTGAAAGAACATCCCGCCAATACCAATAAGAGACTGATAATCGCAATTTCCAAGAAATGCGATAGATTGAACTTTTTCATAGTTCCTCCCAAGTTAATTGTTTATTCTGTAACGAATACCTTTTTGGATAGCTGAAGTATATCACATCTTCGACTAAAAGTCAATAGGAAATAAATTTAGTTATTTGATAATTTCTGAAGCGGAGTTTGCGAATCTCTTATTATAAGGAAGATTCATATAGATAAGATTCATCCCACAATCTTCTTTTTATTGAGTTTATAAATTCAAACGATTAACATTCCTTTTCCTTTATTAATAAGCATCTCCACACACTGCTTTGCGCGAAAACTCTTGTTCGGCAAGTAGAATGGCATGAATTATCCGGCTCTCTGCTTGTTTCATAGATATTTATTTGACACTGCGGTCATGTTGAATATGTTATAAAATAAATTTTTAGCTATTGACAATATAATGAAATGGGTGTAAACTATACTTAATTGTAATTATTTCGGTATAGGAGGCATTATGAAAAAACTAATGACGGGTATTTTAATCTTTGCGTGCATGATAATTTTTGCCGCACCATCTCTTTACACTTCTTCCGGAGCACTACACACCATAGGAGCATTGATAGATGAACAGAGATTCACCTTCAATATACATTTTAACGGCGCGTTGAAGGACTTCGACACAACCTTTGTATCGACAGAGACAGGTGAAACATTGACAGCGTGGGATACTTACGGTCTGGGAGGCCTTAAGTTCGGGCTAGGGTATTCAATCACAAATTGGATTGAACTCGGATTCGTATCAAATGTTCTTTTGGACGGAATTGAAACTCCTTTGACAGCAGGAAGGCCTAATTCAAATGTCAATTACGGAAGTTTCGGTTTGGGAAACACTCAGTTGAACTTAAAGCTCACAACAGGAAGATTCTTTGGAAAAATGGATAATGGTGATATTGGTATATTTGCTTTTTATAATATTCCAACAGGGATTCCATTTTCCAATGTGACGGATTCAGCATCATTTCTCTCCCGCGATTTCATGCAGAATTCCGGAGGTATAGTCAGGCGCTTCTCTTCAGGAAATAATGACTTTGGAGCGAAGCTCTTGTTGTCATACAAAGTTTTAACAGCAGTGCCTATAACCATAGATTTGAACGGCGGTTATACATATCTTACAGGTATGCCCGCAAGCATGGAGCAGGGGCTTATTGATTTTTCAACTGCATTATCATTCAAATTACGGACATTCGTTCCATTCATAGAATTCTCGGGTTACAAATACACTGATCCTCTTATGTTTGATGGTAATCTGATAACTTTCTTCACCGGCGGCATCAGGTTTGACACTCCGTCCGGAATCGTAATCGATATAGGTTCGGATTTCAGATTGATTAAATTCACTCCTGCAATAGAGCCTGTTTTCAACACAGCATCTGATTCCATTCTTTACAATGACGGATGGGCGAGTGCAGCTAATTGGACAGGCCATTTTGGATTGTCATACTACTACGATTTTAAGAAGAAGTCAGTGTTAAATTCAATAACCGTTATTGAAAAGACAATTTTGACAGGAAAAGTCATTGATAAAGAGAACGGCGCGCCTTTGCATGCTATGATTACTCTCATAACCAATGATAATGATATCAAATTAATGACTGATTCTGAAGGATTATACACTGTAGAAATTGAGAGCGGAGCAATAAGAGTTAAAGCCGAAAAGCAGGGATTCCAGTTTGAGGATAAAGGCATTGTTATAGAAAAAGGAAAGACTCAGGTTCTTGATTTTGCTTTGCTTTCAAGCAAGGTTGAAAAGAGCATAATAACCGGAAGAGTTATAGATAAAACCAATGATAAAATAGTTATGGCTAAAATATCAGTTCCTTCAACTGAAATAACTGATATCTATCCGGAAGAAAATGGGACGTATAAAATTGCTCTTTACGCAGGCACATATACAATAAATGCAACTGCTGAAGGTTTCATCGCATATTCATTACCAATAGAAGTCGGTGAAAATCAGACAATAATGATGGATATAGAGCTTCTTAAAAAAGGCGGAAAGATAAACCTTAAGGGAATATACTTTGAGAGCGGGAAAGCAGATCTTCTCACAGAATCATATACTACATTAAATAATGCGCTGAAGCTTTTAAAGAGCAATCCTAAAGTCAAGTTTGAAATCCACGGACACACTGATTCTGTAGGCTCCGATAAGGATAATCAGTTGCTGTCTGAAGCAAGAGCTGAAGCAGTAAGATCCTACCTGATTAAAAACGGCGTTAATTCGGAAAGAATGGTTGCAAAAGGTTTCGGCGAATTGATGCCCATAGCAACAAACAATACCAGTGAAGGCAGAGCTGAGAACAGAAGAATTGAGTTTCTTATTTTAGGCGAGTGACGGAAATAATTGTTTTTGTTGAAAGGGCTTTTACAGGGTTCTTTTGGAGGCAATATGAAAAAGTTTTTTTTGGCGATTCTAATTTTAACCATGTCCACTGTTCTTTTTGCAAGTACAGGCGGTTTTATAGATTTCATTGCGACAAGACCGTCAAATACAGTCTCTTACATTGGAACATTCGGACTGTCTATATTTCTTGAGATGGAAAATCTTGCCGGTATTGAGAACCTCTCACTGAGGCCGAAGCTGACATACGGCATCGGAACCGGGCTCATCAGAGAGGATGCAAACGAATCAAATATTGTATATTCAGTTTTGATTCCTGATATATCATTGATTTACTACATAAGAGAATTTACGGAAGCAACTAAAAACGGGTTCGTGTTTTATGTAGGCGCAGGCGCTTTGATGACTTTCAGGTTTGAGCATTATTATCTTGATTATTTCTCCGACGGAATCTACTATAAATATCCATATCCGGCACTGAAATTTGGGCTTGATATAAACCGAAAATTGCTGTTAGAACTCAGTATTTCTTCACCGGTTATGATTTCAATCGGACTGCGATTTTGACGAACAAACTTCATAAAAGGAGCTTTTTATGTTGGAAATAATCATTGTCACGGTTATTTTGATAGTACTCTTTGAGATGTTCCTTCGAATACTGTTTAAATTATCAATGTTTGCCACAGGGAACAGAGATGTTTATGTTTATATCCTCGGAGCCGCTCTATTGGTTTTAATAATAATATTTGTCCAGCCTCTTCTAAACATTCCACTGAAATTTTTTATTTATGGAGTATTACTGTATGTTTTAATGATAGCAGTTTTTGCTGTTGTTCCTTTGCAAAAGGTAAAAGATCCGAATAAGAGACTATGGTTAAATATATTCTCGCTTGTGATTTCCGGACTATTGATATTCATAATAGTCAAAGTGATCGGCAGTTTGATAGCAAAGTAGCAATTTACTATTGAGCGGACGGAGATTATATTTACTGCAAAATTCTTCATGGGGATAAACGCAAGTTTATTCTCTTGCAGTGAACTCAATCCCCGTCCCCTCTAAATATTACTCTTACTTTATAATTGATAATGACGAAACAGGAATAGACTCTGTTTTTATATTGTGTTAGATTTGTTGCTTCAGCTGTTTCATTGCCAATCTCAAAGTTTTGTTCTTCCTTTAAAATGAAGTTTAAAATAATAGATAAATTCATTATTTAATGATATGATTCTTCATGCCAAACATATATCCGCCCCTACAGTTGTCTGCCCCATAATACCTGCTACCTGTTACCTATTACCTATTACCTATGACCTGTTACCTGCCGAGTTACCTGTTACCTATTACCTATAACCTGTTACCTGCTACCTATTACCTCTCTCTTGACTATTTGAACAAATAAAATACAATAGTTCATTAATAAATTATAGAAATTGTCTAAAATGTGTCTTTTAAAAAATTATCGAAAAAATATTTCGGGTATAGATAACAAACAAGGAGGTACATTGAAAAAAGTTTTTATAACAATTGCTCTGTTTATGGCTTTTATATCCATATTTGCCGAGGGCAATGACTATTCCGCTATTATAAATGATATTGATGTATTTGTCGATTCAGTAATGAAGACGCATAATGTTCCCGGAGTCTCAATAGCCATAGTGAAGAATAATGAAATAATACTTACAAAGGGCTACGGCTACAGAAATGTAAAGGATAAATCTCCAGTCACTGAAAAGACTCTATTCTGCATCGGCTCGTCAACAAAGGCATTTACCGCAACAGCTCTTTCAATGGCAGCTGAAGACGGGTATATTGATTTCAATGAAAAGGTTACAGCATATCTTCCCGATTTTGAGTTAAAAGACAAGAATATCTCTGACAATGCATTGGTGATAGACCTTTTGACGCACAGAATCGGACTTCCGCGCCATGATTTAATGTGGTACGGTTCATCATTCACAAGAGACGAAATATATAAGAGACTTAAATATCTCGAACTCTCTGCAGGTTTAAGAGAGACATTTCAATATCAGAATCACATGTTCATGACAGCGGGCGTTCTCTTGGAGAGAGTGACAGGAAAGACATGGGAAGATTTCGTAAAAGAGAGAATCTTTCTGCCGCTGAGCATGAATGAGACGAATTTATCAACAAATGATTCAAAGAAGTCAGCTGATTATGCTTCGCCGTATCTTTTGGAAAATAAAAAGATTACTGAAATTCCTTTCAGAGAAATTCCTGCAATGGGTCCTGCAGGAACTATAAATTCAGATGCTGTAGATATGGCGCAGTGGCTCATGTTCAATCTTAACAGAGGCAGTGTGAACTCAAAACAGCTGATTACAGATGCATCATTTGCAAGAATGACATCACCGCAGATGATTGCCTCTTCTGTTTCGGGCAGTGAAGAGCGTTCATTTTTATCTTATGGAATGGGCTGGTTCATTCAATATTACAGAGGGCATTATATGGTTCATCATGGAGGCAATATTGACGGATTTTCCGCTCTTGTCTCTTTCTTCCCGGATGATTCTTTTGGAGTTGTCGTTCTTACAAATATGAATGCGACACCTCTGCCTTCAATTATAAACTATTATATATCTGACAGACTTCTAAATCTTGAACCTGTCAGCTGGAGCGAAAGGATAGCATCATCTGAAGATGAATCGGAAGAAGTAATCAAAACCGCAGTTGAACAGAGAGTGAAGAATACAAAACCTTCGCATTCTTTAAAGAGCTATGCGGGAACCTATGAAAATAAAGGTTACGGTCTTCTTAAAGTCGGGTATAAAAACGGAAAACTCCATCTGAAATACCATTTTCTTGATATGGACTTAAATCATTACCACTATGATGTATTTACAGGCAAATCGCAGATGCTCGGTGATATGGAGATGAAATTCCGCTTTGAATCTGCTTCGGACGGGAGCATAGCAAAGGTTTATGCGCCTCTTGAGATGACCGTTGGAGAAATATGCTTTGAAAGAATAGCAGAGAGTGAATTCACTTCAGCTGAGTATCTTTCAAAATTCGCAGGTGTATACGCAACAAAAGATTTCAGTCTGACTGTTGATTTTATATCTGGAAGATTGAAACTGACTGTGCCGGGACAGCCTCAGTACAACTTGGTGCCGAAAGAGAAAAATTCTTTTTTAATTGATGGGCTTACGGGCTTCTCTGTCATGTTTGAAGAGAAGAACGGAAAATCTGTTGCAATCTCATTGATTCAACCGAACGGTACTTTTAAAATAGAGAAAAAATAGAGAGAGCGGCTTTGCCGCCTCTCTGCTTTTTTTAATTGAATAAACTGCAGAAAATATTTTGATTGACAGAAAAAATTAATTGTACTATTGACTTTTTTTGAAAAATTATTAAAGTTGACAATGGAAGCAGGCTTAACTTTATCGGTAATACTACTACATCACACCGATGAACCCTGCTTCCTTTTTTTTATCCCTATTTTAAAATCATGAACTGATAATTCTTCAGACAATCATTTAATACCGCGGTTATCTCTCTGGGCTTCATTTTTCCCACTCTCTTCATGAATTTATCATTATGATTATAATCTCCGTATATCATGAAATTGTATCCGTTTGTAAAACTCCTCTCGACTGATTTTTCATTATTCATGTAAAATGATGTCTCATAAATATTTTTAAGGTCTTCAATCTCCTTCTGCGTCACACCCTCTTTTTTGAATTTGTTTATCTCCTGCCGGAATAAAGATATGGCGCTGTCAGTATAGGTGGTGGATACATAAAATACGCCGTAATTGACTTTCTTATCCGACGCCGCCATATATGCAAAATATGTCAGCCCGTGTTTTGTGCGCAATGTTTCATATATTCTCTTTGACAGAATGGATAATCCGAAGCGGGCAGGAATGTATTTGTCATCAGTGACAGAAGGAATCATAAATTTACAGGCGACATACTCGGTCTCGAGATTCTCCTTATCAGAATAAATGATTGTGTCCCTTCCTATCTCTTTATAAGGAGACGGGATTATCTTCTTCCAATTCTCTCTTGTCTTCATGAATGACAATTTATCGTTTATAATTTTCTCTTCGCTCTTTAGAGGAATTCCTGTAACTATGCTTATGACGACTCTGTTGTTTGTTGTAAGAAATTCAAGATGCTTTTTTAAGTCATTACCGGAAATATTTGAGACAGTCTCAACATATCCGTCCGGAAGAGAAATATATTGATGATCTCTGAAAAACCAGTCATTCAATTTCAGCCATATAAGCTCGTCAGGATTATCCTCTTTTGCCTTGATGTTGTCAATCATCCTCTTTCTTACAATTTCAAGATTTTTATCTGCAAACAGGGGCGCAGAGAGCATATCGGATGCAACATCAAGCACTTCATTGAAATATTTGTTGAATGTTGTGAAGCTTATTGAGGAATAATCGTAATTATTCTCAATGATTATTCTCATTCCGTATTTATCCATTAAAGAATTTATTTCTGATTCAGAATATTTTGAGGTTCCTTTTTGAATCGCCTCAAGAAGGAATTTTTCAATGCCCGCCTTGTCTCTCCCGTAATTTGCAGTTCCTCCGTCAAAGAAAAAGGTGATTGTCGATATCTCTCTCTCCTTTGAATAATCATAAATAACATTTTTCCCGACAGTAGTCTCAAAAAGTGAAATATCGGCAGACAAAAGAACGGAAAATATCGAGACTGCGAGTAAAATAATTGCTTTTTTCATTATTTCACCTCTTTATTTGCAAAATATTTTTTTGCGGATTCCTTGTCTGTCATAATCCCTTCAATATACGGTTTGTCAAGAAGATAATTTCTTAACACCCTCTGTATGTCAGATACATTGACTTTTTTTAAGTTGTCAAGATAAGTTTCAAAATAATCAAGTTCCGATATGCACCACCAGAATCCGACTCCCAATGTGAAATCAACTGATGATTCAATGTCCTGATAAAAATTCATCTCAACCTTTTCTTTCGCCTGAGTGAGTATCTCCTCAGTCAGGTATCCGTCAGTATTAATATTATTCAGTTCTTTGAAGAAAATATCTTTGACCTTATTTGTATTCTCTGCTGAAAGCGCCGCATCAAAAGTCACTGTAGCTCCATCCTGCTCAGTATAGTATCCGAGATAATAGCTGTAAACAAGTCCGTTCTCCACAAGCTGTTTGTATATATTCTGCGATTTCAGTTTCATTATTTCGCAGAGCAGGTCCATTGCGTAAGTGTCTTCATTCTTCTTCCCCACATCCGGACCGCGGAATGTAATCATCAATTCCGTCATTGAGACATTCTGCTCTGTGAATATGTTTTTGGTCTTTTCAAGATACGGATGCTCTTCAAACACAAATGACGGAGCATTTCCTTTCTCCCACCTTGAGAAATATTTTTTGACGAATTTTTCTGTTTTGGCAAAATCAATATCACCGACTATCACAAGAGCGGAATTATTTGGAATATAATATTTGTTCTTGATTTCAAACATCTGCTCTCTTGTGGCATTTGCAATGACGCTCTTGTCGCCAATGGCATTCTTTCTGTAAAAATACTTCTCAAACATTGCCTCTTCATTCATCTGATAAAAAATGTATGACGGCTCCGAAAAATCCCTGTTGAATTCATTAAGAACGACATTCCTCTCCTTTGCGAGTTCTGTGGAATCAAAAATCGGATCGATTATCGCATAAGCCATGAATTCCATTCCCTGCTCAAAGTTTCTTGAGGGAAGGGTGAAAAAGTATCTGACTGATTCATTTGATGTCATTCCATTGTAAACTATTCCAAGCTCTCTTATTCTGTCGGCATAATCCTCCTGAGATGTCCACTTCTTGTTTCCTTTGAAAAACATGTGTTCATACAGATGCGATAGTCCGCAGTTTTTAGGAGTCTGCGTGTATGCCCCGTTTCTGACTGCAATTTCAATTGTGACTATGGGTTCGCTCCCCGCTTTTATCATTATCACTTCAAGCCCGTTGTCAAGCTTGACTGTCTTATACTCTCTGTCCAGAATAACGGCTCCAAAGAGTCCGTAGATAATGCCGAGCATCATCAGAGAAAGAAGCAGAATTTTCTTCATATATTCTCCTTAATGTTTTTTTTCATAGTTAAAAAGAAATAAATTCCTATAAAACTGAAAATAACCTGCAGTAAAAAAAATGAAAGAGAAAGAGCCACAGTCTCTTCCTTCACTGTTCCCGAAAAGAATGTCATGTATGACCATTCCCTAAGTCCGAGTCCGTTTATTGTTATAGGTATCATACTTATCACCGAAATAAAGGGCACATATATTATCAGGTCAATAAGGGAGATGTTGAGATTTTGTGAAAGAACAATGAAATAATTTGTGAATACAAAGACAACCTGAATCATAAAAGAAAGAAAAAGATTTATTAAAAGTTGTTTTTTATGATTTCTGATTAAACGGAGCGATGTGAAGAGAGAATTGATTTTGTCGCCAAGTTTCAATACATTTATCTTGGAAAACATGCGGAAAAAGAATTCAAAGACCCGATCATTTGCAATTGCAGTAAAAAAGACTGCGGACAGAATGATGCCGGACAGAGAGAGAGGCAGAAAATATTTAAGCTGAACTCTGTTGAAAAAAATAATAGGCACTATTGTCACATAAAAAATGATTCCCAAAAGTCCTATCCATCTTTCTATCAGTATTGACGAAATGACATCGGAAAGTTGTTTGCCTTTATCTGCAATGTATGCGCCTCTCACTACATCCATTCCAACTGTTGAAGGGAGGAAGTTATTGAAAAAGAGTGAAACCATGTATATTTTGAATGAACGCCACACTGAAACTTCAAATCCGTAGAGTTTTAAAATCATCTGCCACCTTAATGCAAGTATGTATGAAAATACGAAGAGTGTCAGAAATGAAATTACAAGATAGAACAGATTCGACCTTGATATGACTAAGAGCGTTGACCGGATGTCAATCTTGTAGAATATTACTACAAGTATCACGACTGTCAGAAATATGCGGATAAGGGTGTTTATAAATTGTTTCATTGAATAAATATATGTCAGTATGGTTATTTGTCAAGAGGGAAGGGGAGAAGCGGGTGGTGTTATTTGCTCACGGCACACGGCGCATGGCGTCTTTGTCTCGCGGCATGCGGGCACAGCGTCGGCTCGCACACTGCCTCTATAGCTCGCTGCAGGAAGCCCAGCGCTCATTCGC
>DCUY01000005.1 GCA_002327905.1 Caldifarciminota bacterium UBA2202
CGGGGATGATGTGCGAATGAGCGCCGAGCTACTCGCTACGCCAGACAAAGACGCGGCGAAGCGAAGTGTGTGATCCGACGCTACACCCGCGTGCCGCGAAACAAAGACGCCGTATACCGTATACCGTATGCCGTATACCGTGAGCAAGCCGACGCTACACTATTCGGCAGTCACATACTGTCAACACTTCTCGGAACGAATACACATAACTGCAAAATAAAAAGGCACCCTTAAGAGCGCCTTTTTATTTGTTCTATAAAAGCATTATGCTTACTTTATTATAACAACCTTCTTGTTTATCTTTTCATTACCGTCTTTTATTCTTATAAAGTATGTTCCCGATTTCAAGCCTTTGTTCTTGTATATGTGAGTCCCTTTACTCAATCCCGCTGTCTTATGTATTATTTTCCCTGTAACATCATATACTGCAAATTCATTGTCCGATTCTTTCAGTTCATACTTTATCTCATCCATTGTTACTGTTAGTTTATTATTAACGGGTTCTCTTTTCACTTCTCTATCCTCCAATCCAGTCAATGCAAAGTCCAAGACATAGAAACTCTCTCCTGCAAGATATGTGTAATCACCTAAGACATAGACACCCCATGCAGACCCCGGTGTGTCATAATAACCTGCCTCTGTAGGGCTTGCAGGATTGGTGATGTCGATTATTCGTATTCCATAATCATCAGCCACATAGGCATAATTGCCTGAGACATAGACACCATATGCCCACCCTGGTGTGTTATAATAACCTGCCTCAGTTGGACTTGCAGGATTGGAGATATTGATTATTTGTAGCCCATAACTTCCATCAGCAACATAGGCATAACTGCCTGAAACAAAAACACTCCGTGCTTCTCCGGGAGTGTCATAATATCCTGTCTCTGTAGGGCTTGATGGATTGGATATATCGATTATTTGAAGTCCATAATCATAATCAGCAACATAGGCATAACTGCCTGAAACAAAAACACTCCGTGCTTCTCCGGGAGTGTCATAATATCCTGTCTCTGTAGGGCTTGTAGGATTGGTGATGTCGATTATTCGTAGCCCATAATCATAATCAGCCACATAGGCATAACTGCCGGTAACATAAACACCACGTGCACTCCCCGGTGTGTCATAATATCCTGTCTCAGTAGGGCTTGATGGATTGGAGATGTCGATTGTTCGTATTCCACTACCATAATCAGCCACATAGGCATAACTGCCGGAAACATAAACACCTAATGCAGACCCCGGTGTGTTATAATAACCTGCCTCAGTTGGACTTGCAGGATTGGAGATATTGATTATTTGTAGTCCATAATCCCAATCAGCCACATAGGCATAACTGCCTGAAACAAAAACACTCCGTGCTTCTCCGGGAGTGTCATAATATCCTGTCTCTGTAGGGCTTGATGGATTGGATATATTGATTATTCGAAGTCCATAATCATCATCAGCTACATAGGCATAATTGCCTGAAACAAAAACACCATGCGCATACCCGGTCGTGTTATAATAACTTGCCTCAGTAGGGCTTGCAGGATTGGAGATGTCAATTATTCGTAGTCCATAATTATAACCAGCCACATAGGCATAACTACCGGAAACATAGACACCATATGCAAACCCCGGTGTGTCATAATAACCTGCCTCTGTTGGGCTTGTTGGATTTGAGATATCGATTATTCGAATTCCATAATCATTATCAGCCACATAGGCATAACTGCCTGAGACATAGACACCATATGCATACCCCGGTGTGTCATAATATCCCGTCTCTGTAGGACTTGCAGGATTGGATATATCGATTATTCGTAGCCCTTCCCAACCATCAGCAACATATGCATAACTACCTGAAACATAAACCCCCCATGCATACCCCGGTGTGTCTGCATAACCGAGCAGTATAGGATTTGATTGGTCTTTAATGTTTAGTATTACCAAGTTATATCCCATACATACATAAGCAAGTGTGTCAACTATGAATACATCTCTTGCTTCTCCAAAGTATGGAACTCTTCCAATCCCTCTTACATTCAAACTGTCTGTCGCCCAGTTGGGTTGATAATAATTATCAGGTTCTTCTTGATTTTTTAGCAACATATCATCTTCTCTGAATGGTCTGTCCGATGCAAAAATAGTCAATCCCATAATCAGAGAAACACAAATAATAATAAAATTTCTCATCAAATCCTCCTTTGTTATTTTAATATAATTATTATGTTGAATAATGGCTCTCTTGTCAAGTCGCAAGATTAGCTTTCTATACCACTAACGTTGTCAAATCCTTCAACTCAGTCCTCGAACACATTCGCCGGCAAAAGGGCAGATTCTTTCAATCCGAAGACATCCTCTTCATCAATATTTACATCCGTTATCTGAATCTCATCAAAAAATGGAAAAACAGCTATCCGAAAATTATTCCCAATCTCTATTACTTACGCCAATCCTTTGTCTCTATCTATGAAGATTTACCTTATGAATTTTAATTCACTTTTACACATAATTATTGACAAGTCTCTACGCTCATCATAGAGTACCTCTTGTGAATGTCTACTCCACCGTATAACATATAAACCTCCTAATTCTATTACCACTTAAATAAAACTGCAAGGCAATAGACACTCTTTCATTATATCTTATATCTTAAAAAGAGTTTTGCTTTATTGGGATTGGCTTCATCGTATTTAGCAGTCAAACTCTTATAATCTCTATCATTGACAATCATTTTGCCAATTATAAACTGCTTTTTTAGATTGGAGAAACCCTCTTTGAAGAAGAGAAGCGAATCATCCTCTGCTGATGTCATTCCGCCTCCTAAAATCATTTTCTCGCTCTTTGATTTATGTGCATGCTCTATTCCCAGATTCAATAAAAGCCCTGATAGCCCCGGAAAATCCTTTTTATTCTTTACTGCTGACAAATGATAATATGAAGTATGACGGCTAAAAAGGAAGACCGCCCCTCCAATGAGTTCATTTTCTCTCTTGGCTGTTACAACAAATGCTTTATCGAGCGTTGAGAGTCTCTTAAAATAATCATCAGTAAAGACAAGCTCTTCGGATGCATGTTTCAATTTCATAACATCCCTGTAAAGATTCCCAAATAATTTCAAATCTCCTGTTGAAGCTGAAAAATCAAAATCGAGTTTATGTGTCCCGGCCCTTTTTATGTCGCCGAGAGTTCTCTTGCTATAATTTGCTGAAAAATCATCTTTTAGGTCAATATAGACAATGTCGCGCACAAACTCATTCTCAATAACCGATGTTTTGGGAATAATGACAAACGGATTGTATCTTATAAGACCCGCGACACAATTGCGTTTTAACATTTCCTCCTTAAAAGAGGCAAAAAAAATATCAAAAAATTCTTTGTCGTCAGTATTTGTCCAAAAGGAGCCGTATCCGTACGGAGTTTCAAATGAACGGGATTTTTCGTCATATATGAAGATAATGAATGCAGACATTTTATCATTCTCCATAAGAAACATTTCAGGATTCCCGTAAAGAGAGCTGTAACCATAAAAATATTCTATATCGTCAATACTGTGTTTTCTTAAAATATCAAACCAATTATTTTTTATAAACATACTGTATATAATATCATATTATTGAAAAAATCAATAGATTTATTTGGCAGAAAATTTAAGAGACTTGCATATTTGAAAATAACGCTGTTCCGGAACAACCGAAGTTATTCGGTGTATGTTTTTTTTATTGCATCAATAATGCTTTTTGCAATAATTCTGTGAGATAATTCATTCGGATGCTTGTCAATAACTTCGCCATCTTTTGACAGATGTCCGTAGATTTTATAAAATTCAGTCTGCGTTTTAATCGGAAATTCATTCCAAAGAAAAGAATCCGCATTTATAGTGTTCACTTTCAGGGAGTAAATTGAATGCCCTTTTCTAAGGACTGATGCATCATTATTTATAGAAAGAATATAATATTTCGAATTATTCGCTCTGCATATTGAATCTATTTCAGAATAAGCATATTCAATAATTTTATCGTTATCTTTACATGGTGATGGTATTTTTTTTGTCAAGAATGCCGCCTTTGGCAAAAGAACCGCATTGATATCATCATAGAAATATAGTGGCAGGCAGATTTTCCATATAAAAGCGGATTCATTTTGATTTTTATCAATGAAATCATTCAACATCAAATCAAATACTTTGGATTTGAAAATTGGAGGAATTATTCCGCAGGTTTCTCCCAAATCTGCAATATATGGAACCGAGGCGAACCCTTTGAATCTTGGACCTAAAGGGGCATAGTAGCACCCCGCTCTGCGCACAATAGGCTCTGAAAACTGAACTATAACATAATCCGGGGTATAAATTTCAATTAATTTTCTGGACAACAACAGCATTTGAGCGAGACCATACCCCGGCACTCCTGCATTAATTACATCCATATTGAGATTTTTTCCGGCAAGAAATACAAAGCTACTCTCTGCATAACAAAAATCTCCAAAAGTGAAGGAGTCTCCTATGAATAAAATCAGAGGTCTTTTTTTTTCGGACGTACTGTTTTTTGAAACTCTAAATCCGTTTTCATCTATAATAAAATCTATTGGATTATTTTTATAAATTGAAGTTTCATGTGAGTGTGTGTTTGGAATCAGCGCGTAGCCAAGCAAATCATCAAAGTGATATATTCTCTCTGTTAATCTTCTGTTATTCCAAGGCACTTTTCCATATTCGGATATTGATACATAAAACATATGGCCTCTGATAACAATCGTTCCGATATATACTGAAAAGAGTATACTCAATCCTAAAAAAATGTTCCAAAGTATTTTTATTTTTTTGGGATTATTTTTTTTCAAAGGCATAATTATTCTGTCTATAAAATATTTTATTTAATTAAGAAAATTCGGAAAATTGTTAGAAAAAGAGCGGGGAATCCCCGCTCTTTTTATCATATTTTTTTTATTAAACAAGATCCGACCTGTCCACATATTTTGTGTGGAGCAGTTTATGCGCTTTGTGCGAATTCGGTTTCTCAAGGAAATCTTTGTATATCTTGGTTATCATCGGATTGTTGTGAGATGCTCTCACCTTTGTGATGTCCTTGTCTTCTTTATAGAGACCCTCTGCTCTTCTCGCCCTCGCCGCATATTCGCAAGCATACGGCTGTCCGCCGCCTCCGACGCATCCGCCGGGGCAAGCCATGATTTCTATGAAGTGGTACTCTGACTGTCCTTTTTCCTTAAGTTGAGCGGCAACTTTCGTCAGAAGGATTCTTGCATTTGAAAGTCCGTGAGCTACTGCGACTTTTGCAGGAAGTACCTTTATACCAAGGTCTTTTGCAATTTCTTCCTTCAGAGGTATTTCAACAACTCCCTCTTTTATTCCTGTCTCCATTCCGCGGACAAGTTTTATGTCATAGTTTTCCATCTCTTTTCCTGTAAGCACAAACCATACGGTTCTGAGAGCCGCCTCCATAACTCCGCCTGTCGCTCCGAATATTGTAGCCGCTCCGGTATAGAATCCCATGAGCTCGTCAGCCTCTTCTTCAGGAAGATTCTTGAAGTCAATGCCTGCCTCTTTTATCATTCTTCCGAATTCTCTTGTCGTAAGCACATAGTCCACATCCTGATATCCGCTTGAATTCATCTCAGGGCGAGCCGCTTCAAATTTCTTTGCAGTGCATGGCATTATGGACACAGAGACGATATTCTTCGGGTCAATCTTTTCCTGCTCTGCATAGTATGTCTTCGCAAGAGGTCCGAACATCTGCTGGGGGGATTTTGCCGTTGAAATGTGCTCTCTTAAATTGGGGAAAAATGTCTCCATGAATTTTATCCATCCGGGCGAGCATGATGTTATCACAGGCAGGTTCTTTCCTATTTCGCCTGTTTTAAATGCAGTTGCGATTTTATTTACAACTTCAGTTCCCTCTTCCATGATTGTAAGATCTGCTGTGAAGTTTGTGTCAAAGACTCTGTCGAATCCCATTCTTCTTAAAGCAGTGTGCATCTTTCCGGATGAGACTGTCCCCTCAGGCATTCCGAACTCTTCTCCTATTGCGACTCTTACAGCAGGGGCTTCTTGGACAACCACATGCTTTGTTGGGTCGTTTATTGCCGCCCACACTGCAGATGTGTCATCTCTCTCATACAATGCTCCCACAGGGCATACTGCAACGCACTGTCCGCAGTTTGTACAAGTTGTGTCATTGAGAGGAAGGTCCATGAATGTTCCGAGCTTTGTCTCATATCCTCTGTTCACAAAATCTATTGCATTTACTGTCTGTATGTCCTGACATGCCTTAATGCATCTTCCGCATTGTATGCACTTGTTTGAATCTCTTATTATGACGCCTTTCTTGTCTATAGGCATATCCTTGTCAAACCTTTCAAACGGGAATTCTCTTATTCCGAGGTCAGCTGCAAGCGTCTGAAGTTCGCAGTTCTGATTTCTAATGCACTTCAAGCAATCATTCGGATGATTTGAAAGTATCAGTTCCACAACCGCCTTTCTCGCATCCATAACTTTCCTTGTGTTTGTGTTGTACTTTCTGTTGTTTTCAACCTGCGTTATGCAGGCTCTCTTGAATGTGTCAACTCCTTCGACTTCAACAACGCAGACTCCGCAGTTTCCTGTCGGATTGAGGTCCTTGTAGTAGCAGAGTGTGGGCACTTCAATTCCTGCCTTTTTCGCGGCTTCGAGAATTGTGGTTCCTTCAAGAACCTTTATTTCTCTGTTATCTATAAAAATTGTTAATTCTTTCATGTTGTTCTCCTATTTTCCGATTTTTTTTGTTACATCAGAGTCAAAGAACTTTTCCAGACTGCCTATAGGAATTATCAAAGACTGTCCCAACGGGCAGAATGATGTGAGCTTCATGTCCTTTGCCAGCTTCTTCATCTTCTCCCAGTCAGCCTTTGTAGCTTTGCCTTCATACATCTTTTCGGCAAGCTTCTCAAGGTGTTTGGTTCCTATTCTGCACGGAGAACATTTTCCGCATGACTCGTGTGAGAAGAACTTCATTACTGATTTTATAAGTTTCAATAGGTCATCTTCTTCTGTGAAGACAAGTATTGCTCCAGAACCGAGAGTTGCGCCTTTTGCCGCGAGTGAATCATAATCCATTGCTGTATCAAGCACATCCTTTGATACGAATGAGCCTGCCGCTCCGCCGAGAAGCGCGCCCTTGAATGCTTTTCCGCCCTTCACTCCACCGCCGTATGTATTTATGAGTTCTTTTAAGGTGATGCCAAATGGCACTTCAACAGGACCAGGATTTGCTACATTTCCTGAAAGAAGAAATATCTTTGTTCCTGATGATTTTTCCGTACCCATCTTTTTGAACCAGTCTGCTCCTTTGAACATTATTGCTGGCACATTTGCCAATGTCTCCACATTGTTCACCACTGACGGGTTCTGGTTGTAACCTTTGACTCCCGGGAACGGAGGTTTGTTTCTCGGATTTCCCCTCTTCCCTTCCATTGACTCTATAAGGGCTGTCTCGTCTCCGCACACATAAGCTCCTGCGCCCTTTCTTATTTCAATGTCAAATGAGAAGTTAGAGCCGTTTATCTTCTC
>DCUY01000080.1 GCA_002327905.1 Caldifarciminota bacterium UBA2202
GCCAGACAAAGACGCCATGAGCCGTGAGCAGAAAAACAGATAATAGTTTATAGTTGATAGTTTATGGTTAAAATGCAAGAGTAAATAATAAATACATTCATTTAACATAAACAAGATTTGATTTGATTCTGACGGGTGGACACACAGGTCCGCCCCTACGATATCTATGTTTTGGTCAACCCGGCGCAAGGCCTCTTTTTACCAATGTATTTATGCATTTCTTCTAAATGTATTCAACCAAATCCGCATAGGGAAGCAGAATTTTTTTGAAGAAGACTCTCTGCCGTTTTATATAGCCCATGGTGTTCCTGACAATCTCATCAGTCATAGTGTCTCTGTCAATATTGCACTCAAGGTATTCAATCGCTTCGACATATCCTATTATCGGCTTCTTCATAATATCTTCAACAGAATATTTTTTCAATAACCCCTCAACCTCTTCTATGAACCCAGAATTGAGCATTTTCAATGTTCTTTCCATAACTCTCTCTTCAAGAACGGATTTCTCGCGCCTTATATAAATTATCCTGTCAAAATTCATCCTTTCTCTCTTCTTCTTTGTAAAATATCTGCTTATTGGCACACCTGAGTCAAGATATACTTCCAGTGACCTCTTAATTCTCTGCGTGTCATTCGGATTAAGCTGTTTTGCCCTTTCAGGATCTACCTTTGAAAGAAATTTATATAATTCCGAATTTCCCTTCTCCCTGTGCATCTCAGTAATCATATCGCGGGTCTCCTTCTTCACTTTTGGAATATCATCAATTCCGTTTAAAAGCACATTTATGTAAAACGGAGTGCCTGCGCTTATAATGAGATTGTCCGCCCTGTCAATTATTTTATCAGCGGCACAAAGAAACTGCCCGGCAGAAAAGTCCTCTGTTATCTCCACAATATCTATAAGATGATGTTGAATCTTGTTGAGGATACTCTTATCCGGCTTTGCAGTTCCTATATTAAAATATTTATATATCTGTCTTGAATCGCAGTTAAGAACTTCAAATTTTTCTCTTTGTGAAAACTCACTCAGATACTCGGTCTTTCCGGATGCAGTCTCTCCTATAAGAAGCCGAATCATCTTTTAAACCATCTGCCCACTTCTTCTTTGTCGAAAGTTATGAATGTGGGTCTTCCGTGCGGACAAGAGTAGGGGTTCTCGCATAAGAACAGCTGATTGAACAAATCCTCCATCTCGCTTATCTTAAGCTTCTTTCCTGCTTTTATGGCGGCTTTGCATGCAATGATTTTACTCACTTCTTCGGCTCTCATACTGCTTCCCGTTGAATGCACTTCAGAGAGAAATTCTATAAAATCGCTCTGCTCAAATCCTTCTGTTATTGCCGAAGGTATTCCCTCCACAAGAATCTTCATTTTATCAAACTCCCGCACAGTGAATCCCCACTTCTCCATGTTGCTTTTATTCGCCTCATAGAATTCATATAGTTCCGAAGAGAGGCGCACAATGAAGGGGAACAATAACTGCTGGCTTGAAATCCTCTCATTCTCCTTCATTACTCTTTCAAACATTATCCGTTCGTGTGCGGCATGCTGGTCAATGAAATAAATCTTCTCTTTCAGATTGATGAGAATATATGAATCATTGAATTGCCAGAATCTGCTGTATTCCTGCACTCTGCTCTCACTGTGCTTCTGTGACAAGGCGTAATCAAGGTCTGAGAAAAGAGATGAATCCTTGACAAATGATTCAGGGTTGTCTATTGTCCGGCTTATAGTCATATTATCAGGTTCCTGCGCCTCATTCTCCGAAGATATTTCGTGATATCTCATTGATTCTCTGACGCTGAGGCTCACTGTGGAGAATATCTGGTCTTCCCTGAAGAAACGCACTTCCTTCTTTGCGGGGTGTATGTTTACATCAACCTCTTTTGCATCAATCTCTATAAAAATCATATACGGAGTAAAATGCCTGTTGAGCTGGCTTCCGAAAGGAAGATATACAGCCCTTTTTATCTGGGGATATATGACGAATCTTTTGTTTACGAATACATGAGAAAAGCTGAATCTCTTATTGTCATATATTGAAGGCTTTCCCACAAACCCGTAAACCCGTATATTCGAATTGAAATAATTTACAGTAATTGAGTTTTTTAAAAACTCTTCGCCTTTGATTTCAAGAATTCTCTTTTCAAGACTGCCCTGTTTCAGATTATAAACAACTCTTCCGTCAGATATCAATTTGAATGAAACTTCAGGATTCGCCATTGCAAGATTCATGAATTCCTTCTCACAGTAATTGTACTCGACATTGTCGGATTTTAAGAATCTCAATCTTCCGGGCATATTGGCAAAAATGTCGCGCGTTGTTATTGAAGTGCCCTTTGTGACGGCGCTCGGCTCCACACTCTCATTCTCTCCGAAATGTATCTTTATCGAATGCCCCTCACTTTCATCCTTTGAACATGATTCCATTTCAAAATCCGATACAAGGGATATTGAATTCAACGCCTCTCCCCTGAACCCGTATGTGAGTATTCTGTGAATATCATCCGCTGTCGCTATTTTGCTTGTGGAGTGCTTGAACGGAGCTATCTTCAAATCCCCTTCATCCATTCCGATGCCGTCATCAATAACTGAAATAAGCCTCTTTCCGCCGTTTTCAAGAGCCAATGTAATCTGGGATGATTCCGCATCAATGGAATTCTGGATAAGTTCTCTCACAACCGAAGCGGGTCTGTCAATGACTTCGCCGGCCGCTATGAGCGAATATACATTTTCAGGAAGTAATCTTATTTTCACTTGGTTTGGATAGAGACTTTGGGAAACGGATTCGCCGGTTTAGCAAGGAAGAATCCCTGTCCGTATTTTATGCCAATGTCTCTTAAAACTTCATACTCCATCTCTGTCTCTATTCCCTCTGCAATTATCTCGGCTCCGAGCCTCTCTGTGAAAGGAATAAGAGTCTCCAGAAGATCCTTCTTAATAAGATTCTTGTGTATGTCCCTTATCAGAGCCATATCGTATTTAAGATAATCAGGCTTCAATTCCGCTATTGTGCGAAGAGAGGAGTATCCAGCGCCCATATCGTCTATTGCAATCTTATATCCCTTCTCTTTAAGAATCTTTACTGAAGTATTGAATGCTTCATAGTCAGTCACTGCAAGCTTCTCCGTTATTTCAATTACAACATCATCTTTTTCAATGTTATTGTCATGGAGGAAATTGTCGAATTTTTTTGATTTGAATTCAGGGTCATATATTCCCTTTGCGCTTGAATTGATAAAGAGTTTCTTTCCTCCCAAACTCTCGGGAAGATGCTTTATCGCATTTGTGCGGCAAATCCTCTCAAGGTCGAGAAGCATGTCAGTCTCAATCGCATACGAAAAGAGAATTTCGGAATTTGAAAGAAAACTGTCATTATTGACTCTTGCAAGAGCTTCGTATCCTAAAATATTTCCTGCTTTAAGGTTCACTATCGGCTGATACACTGTCTCTATTTCATTATTTGCAATTATGTATTCAAGGTTGAGATCTCTGTCGAGGCGCGACTCTTCCTTCTGCATCTCAATTATCCTCTTCGCCTTTTCAATCGCCTGAAATATCGTGCGCTCCGTTCTTCTTATCGGAGATTTTGTAAAGAATGAGTATCCGAGCCTGAAGACTCTTGTGGCGAATATGTAATTAGGCTCCCATCCGGGAAGTTCATTTTCAATCACATCCTTTATCCTATACTGTATTCTCTCCACTTCACTGTTTGTCAGCTGGTTGCCGAGCTTGTCAGTGGCTAAAAACAAGAGTATCTCTCCGCTCCTCACACTTGCGAGAGTTATTATTGTGTGGGCGGGAAGAATCTCTTTCTTCAGATTGTTTATTGAATTTATTGTCTGCCTAATAAGCTTGTCATACAACTGCCAGCCGTACAGAGATTCAATGTCTTTTGTTATGTCTATGTAAATAACTGTGACCTTTCCGTAATCATCAACCATCTTTCTTATTTCATCAAGTACGACAGAGAGCACGGGAAGACCCGTGTTCATATCAAAGAGACAGCTCTTATACTTGAGCCACTCAGTGTGCATTTTGAAATAATCGTTTTCGTTCATCAGATGTGCAGTATCTTAAAAATTTTATCGACTCTCTCTATAAGCTCTTCGGGAGAGAACGGCTTCGTTATATAATCAATTGCGCCTTCCTGCAGTCCGGTCAGCTTGTCTTTCACATCGGTTTTGCATGTCAGCATTGCAACAGGTATTTTTCTCGTGGACTCTTCGGTCCTGAGCATCTTTAGAATTTCCCATCCGTCCATTATAGGCATCATAATGTCAAGCAATATCAGCTCCGGCTTCTGCTTTATTGCAGTCTTTATCCCCTCTTCTCCGGAAGAGGCTCCGATAACCGAATAGCTCTCATTCTCAAGAATGATTTTTATGAGGCTGATTATGTCCTCATCATCGTCAATAATGAGAATTTTCTTCAGATTCGTCTTTTCATGTGTTTGTTTCAATTTCCCCTCCTATTTTCTTTATTGGAAGAATAACTTTGAATGTGCTTCCCCTTCCTATTACTGAAGAGACAGATATGCTTCCTTCATGGGCTTCGAGAATCATCTTTGCAATTGTAAGACCCAGACCCATGCCGGGATATTTCTTTGACGCATCATGGTCAACCTGAAAGAATCTGTCAAAAATCCTGTCAAGTTTGTCATGAGGAATTCCTATTCCACTGTCTTCGACTTTAATTACTGCATTCAAAGTATCATTCTCCATTTTTTCATAACCTGTAACCTTAATCTTACCATTTTTATCAGTAAATTTCAAGGCATTTGTAATCAAATTATCAAAGACTTCGGTTAATGCGGCTTTGTCTCCGAGCACAGGGTCGCGCAGATTGTCAAGGTCATGCTCAATTGAAATTGATTTTTCCGCCATCTCTTTCATGTGAATTCCTATAATTGTGAGTATAAGCTTCTTAATATCGAAAATTTCCTTCTCAATCTGGAATGATTCGTCCTTAGCGTATTTTATTATCTGGTCAATCTGAACAAGAAGCATATCGACATTCTTTCTCACCACCAAAAGAGCATCTTTCTGAGTATCCTTGAGCTCTCCCATCTTCTCTGAATAAAGATAGTCCAGATACCCTTTTATTTTCGTCATGGGAGATTTCAGTTCGTGGGATATATTCTCTATAACTCCGGTCTTCATAGAATCTTTGCTTTTCAAAGCATTGTTCTCCATCTGAAGAATCTTTATCAGTTTGTTGAGGTTCTCCTCATTTGAAGAGTTTCTCCCGATTTTTTTCAATACTGCCTGATAGAGCTCCACAATGTCATCGTCTGAAAATTCCCCGCCATTCTCCATTTCGTCATTATTTATGTAACTTATGAGATTAAGCATTTCTTTGTTGCGCTTCGTCTTCTGATTGTAAAAGAAAAATATCACGCTTATGAATAGAGCTGTGCCTAAAATCAAAGAAAATGTTATTATATAATGGAAAAACGGAAGTATATCCGTGAAGACAATCAGTAAATCCGTTCCTGCATTCACATTTCTGAACTGAAATGCGTTCCTGAATTTAAAAATGTCCTCTTTTAAGTAACCTTCTTTTATATACAAAAATTTATTTGAATTGTAATCATCCTTTTCATACTCAACAATGTATAGAAGGTCATTGTCTATGACAGAACCGCATATACCGCATTTGGAGTAACATGATAAGATATAATCCGCCTTCTCTTCGTAATGTTTATCCAGCATTATTGAAATGTTCATATAGAGGAGGTAAAAACCGATAAACCAGATAAGACCGAAGAACATAATGACTATGATACTGAAATCATAAACTTTCTTCGTGTTCATATTTTCAGTATAATATTTATCAGATAATAGTCAATAGCCAAATAAATCAGTCTTTTGAAATCATCTGCTTTGACAGAGTGGGAAAAAAACTCTTGACTATTGACTGAAATTATGTAAAATCACTTACTTGCCGAAGTGGTGGAATTGGTAGACACGTCGGTCTCAAAAACCGATGATGGCAACATCATGCCGGTTCGATTCCGGCCTTCGGCATTAACATGCGAATGTAAGAGCGCACACCTTCTGAACTTCATTGAATTTTTTGATTGCAGATGAAGCATCTGATATTGTTCTTCCTGTTGTCAGCACATCATCAATAAGAAGAATCTTCCCGGCCTTTATTTTATTTTTTCCCCTTTTAAACATCTGCGGCCTCTTTATTCTCATAGAATCCGATAGCTTCGCCTGAGGAATTGAAATCAGTCTCTGAGATATTATATCTCTGCAGAGAGGTATTCCTGAAAGTTCGCTAATATTCTCCGCAAGAAGAGCGGAATGATTGTAATATCTGTTATGCCTCTTAAAATAGCTGAAGGGAATGTATGTGATAAAATCAATATCCGCATACTCCGCTTCAGTGAGCATTTTTTCATACATTATTGCGGATATGAATAATCCCATGTCGCGTCTGTTGGAATATTTGAATTTCTTCACTATAGAGGATGATATGTCGTCATAATAAACGCATGAGCGCGAAAAATCAATTGATATTCTTTTCTCCCTGCAGGATTCGCATTTATACTCTCCCTCTTCAATATGCCTTCCGCATTTTTCGCACACATGTTTTGACACATACTTTATTTTATTGTAGCACCTTCTGCATAGCGGAATATCCGTTGTGAAGAGCGGATTTGAACAGCAGACGCATCTTACAGGATAAAGAAGGTCAATGACTTTCTCACCAATAATTCCCCCTGTCTAAAATTATTTTGTTCAATAATGCGAACATAACTACGGATGTGAAAAGAGACGAACCGCCGTATGATATGAAATTAAGAGGTATTCCCACAATCGGGAGTATTCCTATTGTCATTGATATATTGAGTAGCATCTGCAGAACAGTGACTGTCAGAATTGCTCCTGCAAGCAGTTTTGAATAGCGGCTCTTAATCAATGGAAATACTGATACAGTTCTGTATACGATTACGAATATCAAAACTGAGAGAATGACAAAACCGAAGAATCCGAATTCTTCTCCTATCACGGAGAATATGAAATCAGTGTGCTGTTGAGGCACAAAATCAAGACCCTTCTGAGTTCCTTTTAGAAAGCCGTTCCCCCAGAATCCTCCAGACCCTATTGCTATTTTTGACTGTAAAAGATTCCAGCCGAAACCGTGGATGTCTTTATGCGGCTTCAAATAGGAGAGTATTCTCACTTTCTGATACTCCTTTAACAGCCCCCAGAGCACAGGAGACAATCCTCCGACAAAAATATTCATAAAGACGATTTTAATGATATTGAGTATGTTCATTCTTCCGAGATAGAGAGCATAACCCAAAACAAAGAGATAAATTATCCAGACGAACGGAATGAATGAAAAAACTACTGATAAAAGAGGAGTCATCAGAACGATTATGTAAGTCACTTTCACATCTGCAAGATAGAGGATTATTATTAAAATAATTAAAAATATCAATGATGTTCCGAGGTCAGGCTGTATAAATACAAGAGTGAAAGGAAGAAGAGCTATGAGAGTGGATATGAAGAGAACATTTGTCTTATTCACATCTCTATATCTGTTGGAAAGGTATCTCGCAAGAGCAAGAATCAAAGTCAGTTTGGCAAATTCGGACGGCTGTATATATGCAAATCCGATGTCAATCCACCTCTCCACATAACTCGCATTGAGTAATTTCAGAAACACAAGGAGAAGCATTGACAGAAAATAGAGCAGATAGGATGAAATGTAAAAAACCTTCATAGGCACAAACTGTATAAGAAAGAATATGAATATTGAAATTGCTACCCAGACAATCTGCTTGAAAAAAAATGAAATATCCTGCTTGTATGTTGCGGAGAATACCATAAGAAGCCCGAAAATCAGTATGAGGACAAGAGATATGAATATCGGCTTATCTGTTTTTTTCAGAAGGTTCATTTCATATTCATCCATTTTTCAGCTATTCTCTTTGCAAAAGGCGCCGCCATCTCTCCTCCGTGGCCGCTGTTTTCCAAAACAATGACGCACACTACCTCAGGATTGTCTGAAGGAAAGTAGGAAACAAACCATGCATGGGGAATTCCTGCGGAATTCTCTGCAGTTCCCGTCTTGCCAGATATTGAACACAATGAGCTCTTTGCTCCCGCGCCTGTGCCCTTATCCCCGTTTACAGCCTCAGTCATGCACAGTCTGATGAAAGCCATGTCTTCATTAGAAAAGACAAGCTTTCCGTTGATTTTTTTCTTATGCCTGAATCTGACTTCATTCTGCTTGTCTATTATGGAATCGACAATATGGGGTATTATCTTCTCGCCTCCATTAAGGATTGCGAGCAGGAAAGACGCCATCTGAATCGGAGTGACGAGCAGGTCGCCCTGACCTATTGAGAGATTCGCTGTCTGCCCTATTCCCCATCCGTTTCTTCCGTATTTCTTGTTAAGATACTTTGTATCAGGAACCAATCCGTTGCTCTCTTCATAAATGTCTATGCCCACCGCATCTCCGAATCCGCTTAGATATGCGTATCTCGCAAGTTTGTCAAGCCCTATCTTCATTCCAAGCTGATAGTAATAAACATCGCACGATTGCTTGAATGCTTCAAGAAGGTCAAGCTCATAGTGCGTGGACCAGCAGTTGAATATTCTGTTTGAAATCATTATGCTTCCATTGCACTCCTGAAAGTATGTCTGCGAATCTATAAATCCCTCATTAAGCCCAGAGAGTGTAGTGAGTATTTTGAATGTCGAGCCCGGAGGATATACTCCGTCAGTGCATCTGTTCAAAAACGGAGAGAGAGGATTTCTCTTCAGATAATCCCACATATCCCGTCTTATTCCGTAAACAAAAATATTCGGATCAAATGACGGTTTGGAATACATTGATATTACGGAACCGTCTTTCGCGTCGAGAAGAAGTATGCATCCGCTTTCATTTTCTGTCATCAGAGTATCTATGTACATCTGCATTCTGTGATTCAAAGTTACATACACATCATTCCCGTTTATCTTCTCCACTGCATTCTTTTTCTCTATCTCCCTTATGACTCTGCCGTATACGTCTGTTTCAAAATATTTTATTCCGTTCTGGCCTTTCAGATATTTTTCATAAGACCGCTCCACTCCGGTCTTTCCTATAAAATCCGTTATGCTGTACCCCAGCTGTTTGTACTTTTCGTATTCTGTCTGAGTTATATTGCCCACATACCCCAATACATGCGAGTAAACATATTCATAAGGATAAAATCTCCTCGGATGAGACCTGATTGAGAGCCCCTGATACATGCCCCCGTTCTCTTCAAGAAATGTGACAGTGGCAATATCAAGATTGCTTTTCAGAAGGACATCCCTCTCATCATAAATGCGCGACATTTTTATAAGAGCATTTATTGAATCAGGCTGTATTGCTATAAGCTCCGACAGCTTCCCTATGGCTCCGGCATCCATATTAATCTTTGATACTTCGCCATATAGGGAAAAATATCTCTTTGAAGTTGCTATAACAGCATTGTCTGATGATATTATGCTCCCTCTTACCGGAACTACAATCTCTTTTTTGAAGCAGTTCTCTTCCGACAATGTTCTGTACCTGTCAGTTCGGAAGACCTGCAGATTCAGAAGAGTCACTGTTATCAGGGAAAAAAAGAGCGCGAGAAGCAGTGATAAATTAAGAAGCCTGTTTTCGCCGACCATAAATGTTCATAGCCCTTCCCAATATTTTTACGAGAACATATATCAGAGAATAAAATAAAATTGTGGCAATGGGAGAGAGGATGAGATTGTTCAGCACATAAGAGACAGATTTGATTCTCGGAAAGAATATTACAGTATCTGTCAAACGGTAAATGAAGACGGACATTGAAATCACAAGCATCTGAAACAGAAATTTTTCCTTGAATATAAAAGGTTTGATTATGAATATAACATAGGATATAGCTAAAAATATTATTGAGTGATATCCGAGAGGAGTCATATAAAATGAATCGAAAATTAGACCGGCTATAAAGAATATGGGAAGCGTGAAATAAGGAGACAGATACAGGGAAAAGAGAGAGAGAGCAACCATGAGAATGTCTATCCTCACTATGCTTCCAATTGAAAATAGCGGAGGATAAATTACTGAGACAAATATGCTCAAAAGAAGTATAAGAGTCCAGAGTATATAAATCATTTCATTCTCCTGAACATTCTGTACCAGCCGAAATTTCCCACAGATTCATTCTTTTCTTCAGTAAATAATGAAGGAACCGATTCTATCTCCTTCTGAGTTATATAGACAAACTTGAGGGAGCCGATCTTTTCAGAGGGAGAGATTAGATAAAAATACTCCCCGTCCTCGCTCTTCATTGTTTTCTTAATTGTTCCAACTCTTAAATTCGCGGGATATATATTTCCGAAACCGGATGTGTAAAGAGTGTCTCCCTCGCTCAAAACAACATCATACTGGATATTCTCGACTTTCAAAAGCCCCTTCTCATAAAAATATGCTATCATAAAATATTTTTTATCCTTGTCGCAGACGCCGACTTTGAAATTCATGTTCGAATGCGTCTCAATAACAGAATATGTATTGGCGCATTCAACGATCTTTCCCACAATGCCGTTTATGAAAATCGCGCACATTCCCTCTCTAAGGCCGCTACGACTCCCTTTGTTGATGACAATTTCAGATTCCTCGCTCGGATTCCCCCCTGTCACCTCCGCAGGTATGAGATCATAAGTAAGTGATGTCCGCATCTGAAGCATTCCTCTGAGCATATCATTCTCGTGTTTTAAGAAACGAAGATTCTGATTCTCCACCATCTCTTCAGCGAGACACTGCGTGAGCATCTTTTCAGTCATACTCCGGCCTATTGTTTCGTTTGCAAAATCTATTATGCTTATAAAAGGTTTTATCGGTGTTCTCAGCAATGCCCGAAACGGTCCGTAATTCAGATTGTCATTGAAAATGAGTATCAGTATTGAAAGAAAAACAAGCGATATGAAGAGATTATTTATTTTTTTATTTGTCATTTAGCAGGTTGCATTATTATTTTTTCATAGAGTGAAAGATTATCTATTATTTTTCCGCTTCCTCTGACTACGCATTCAAGAGGATTCTCTGCGACTCTGACATTTAGCCCTGTCTCCTTTGCAATCAACCTGTCAAAATTCTTAAGAAGCGAACCGCCTCCGGTCATTATTATTCCCTGATCCACTATGTCTGCGGCGAGTTCAGGAGGAGTCTTTTCAAGCGCCTGTTTGACTGCTGTCATAATCATCATTACAGGCTCCCTGAGGGCGTCTCTAATCTCTTCGGAGGTTATTTTGATTGTCTTTGGTATTCCTTCGACAAGGTCAAGTCCCCTCACATCTATCTGAAGCTCCTCTTCAAGAGGGAATGCCGAACCCACAGTAGTCTTGATTCTTTCAGTTGTCTGCTCTCCTATTAAAAGATTGTAATTCTTTTTTACATACTGATTTATAGACTCGTCCATCTCATCTCCGCCTACTCTTATTGAATTATTGGAGACAATTCCATTTAGAGCTATTACTGCGATTTCACTGGTGCCTCCGCCTATATCTATTATCATTGACCCTGTCGGCTTGTCAACTGGAAGGTCAACTCCCACAGCCGCCGCTATCGGCTCAGCCACAAGATAAACATCCCTCACTCCGGCATGCTCGACAGAATCCCTTACAGCCCTTGTCTCCACTGCAGTTATTCCGGAAGGAACACAGACAATGACTCTCGGGCGGATAAGAATCTTTGATTTCTGGACTTTGGATATGAAATACCTGAGCATCTCCTCCACCACTTCAAAATCCGCTATAACCCCGTCCTTCATAGGTCTGAGGGCTTTTATCTCAACAGGAGTCTTTCCAAGCATCTCCTTCGCGGCAAAACCCACTGCTATCGGCTTCCCGGTCTTCACATCAAGAGCCACCACTGACGGCTCATTTAGAACAATGCCCTCGTTCTTCATATATATCAAAGTGGATGCAGTGCCTAAATCAATCGCTATGTCATTGGACATAAATGAATTGAAGAATGTCTTAAAAGATGGAAAGTTCATGAATCCTCCTAAAATAATCCGTTACTCAAATTGAAAATGAAAAGAGTGTTCTCCGCAATCTCTTCATCGTCGGAAAATGAATCAACCCTTTTAATTTTGTAATTATTCATCCGGCTAATAAAATTGTCGGCATTATCAATCGGGAAATCCACCAAGTCAGTCTTATAATGCATCGGGAAAACAAATCTCGGAGAAAGAAAATTCATAAGAGAAGCGGCCTCTTCTCCGTCAAGAGTGTATTTCCCCCCTACGGGAACCATGGCTATGTAAGGGTCTGCCATATCCTTCACTCTGCCTTGATCAATATCTTCTCCAATGTCTCCGAAATGAATTATGCTTCCTTTACCCGTACCCACTGAAAATGCTATAACCTCTCCCCTCTCTTTTCCCCTGCTTTTGTCATGAAAGAATCTTCTTCCCTTAATCTTCACTCCGAGAATTTCATGCTCGCCTTCAGTATCAATTATAACAGGCTGATAGCCGAATTTTTCTTTAAATTTACTGAAACTGTGGTCATTATGTTTGTGAGATATTAAAACAATGTCTGATTTGGGGAAATTGCCTGAGTACCTAAAAGAAGACCCGTAGGCGCTTCTGTCATACGGGTCAAAAAGTATTCTGATTTTGTTGTCAAGTTCTGCAAAAAAAGTAGCGTGGCCAAACCACACTATCTTCACTTCTGCTCCTTCTGCTCCACTGATACTTTCTTTCTGAATTTACCGAATCTCTGGAACTTTACTGTTCCGTCCGTGAGTGCAAAAAGAGTATCATCTTTTCCCAAACCCACATTCATACCCGGATGAATCACTGTGCCGCGCTGTCTCACAAGAATTGTTCCTGTTGTCACGGCTTGTCCGGTTGTTTTTTTGATTCCGAGATATTTCGGATTGGAATCCCTTCCGTTTCTGGACGAACCGACACCCTTCTTCGTTGCCATTTTTCAATCCTCCTTAGGGCTTAACTATTTTTTCAATTTTAATTATGGAGTAGTCCTGCCTGTGCCCCTTTATCTTTTTGAAATTGGACCTTCTCCTGAATTTCATCACTTCAATCTTCTTTCCCTGTGTCTCTTCCTGATACTGACAGAGAACTTTAGCGCCCTTTATGTAGGGTTTGCCTATCATATTCTCTTTGTCATCATTGATGAACAAGACTTTGTCAAACTCGAGTTTGGCATTCACTTCCATTGCTTCAGTCTTGTTGATCGTGAGCAATTCATTCTCTTCAACCTTATACTGAAGTCCGTTGATCTCTACTACTGCGAACATCCTTCCTCCTTATTTTGTATTCTCTTGAATAGGTTTTACTGTTGTATCAATCTGCGGAACTGCTTGCTGGTCCAAAACATTTGTCTCAGGCTGAATCTCATGGTTTATAGCCGTATCCTTTTTGCTACTTGACATCAGAGCCAAAGAGAAACTTGTTATCATGAAAATTACAGCCATTATGGCCGTTGCGCGAGTGAAAAATGTCTCTGCGCCTGATGCGCCGAAGACACTGTCCTGACTTCCTCCGAACATGGAAGAGAGCCCTCCCTTTGACTGTTGCATCAAAATCACTACAATCAAGAGAGCTGATACGATTATGTGTATTATCAGTAGCAATGTAAACAAAATGCCTCCTATATGTTTGTTTTACCAGCTATTTCAATTACTGCGGCGAACTTTTCGCCCTTAAGAGAGGCGCCTCCAATGAGTGCGCCGTCAATGTTGTCCTTCCTTAAAAGGTCTTTGATATTTTCGTCATTGACGCTTCCGCCATAGAGAATCACCATTTCAGAGGATATCTTCCTTCCAAAAATAGATGATATCTGCTCCCTTATAAATAGATGCATTTCCTCAGCATCATTAGGGGTGGCAGTATTTCCTGTTCCTATAGCCCAAACAGGTTCGTAAGCTATTATAATATTTTTTAAATTATTTTCAATACCCCCAAGTGCGATTTTTAACTGATTCTCTACAATGACTTTATGCCTGTTCGACATCCTCTCTGCCTCTGTTTCTCCCACACATAAAATTGGAGTCATTCCTAAGCTGAGGCATTTCTGCATTTTAAGTGATATTTCTTCATCCGTTTCTTTAAATATATGCCGTCTTTCCGAGTGTCCGAGAAGAACATGATTGATTTTAAGCTCTTTTAAAAATAAAGGAGATGTCTCCCCTGTGAACGGGCCCTTCTCCTGAAAGTACATATTCTGCGCTCCCACAAAGACTTTTGAACCTGATGTCATTATTGCGATTCTTTCAAGATAGACAAAGGGAGGAATCACAAGTACATCAATATTGTTTTTATCTGCAGATTCAATTACAGGAGCAATATTGTCAATGAGATTCATCTTCCAGTTGCCTGCTATAAGTATTCTTCTCATTCTTCCTCCTTCAATGCTTCTATGCCCGGCAACTTGAGTCCGCTTAAAAATTCAAGCATCGCTCCGCCTCCGGTTGATATGTATGAGAATGAATCTTTAAGATTCATCTGGTCAATTGCAGAGCATGAATCCCCGCCTCCTGCAACAGTGAATGCCTTATTTTTAGTTGCATCTGCAATTGCCTTAGCGATTTCAAGAGTTCCGCAGGCAAAAGCGCTGTTTTCAAACAAACCCATAGGTCCGTTCCAGACCACTGTCTTGGCTGATTCTATCGCGGCTTTGAAAATCTCCGCAGAGAGCTCTCCTATATCAAGTCCGATGTCATTCTCTTTAATTTCATCTCTCTTCACTTCTCTTCTCTTATTTGAATCCACACTCTCTGCCACAGCGAAATCAAGAGGAAGAAGTATATTTACATTCTTCTCCCGCGCAATTGAATAAATCCTTTTGCACTCGCTTATCATATCCTCTTCAAAGAGCGATTTGCCTATTTCAAAACCCTGAGCTTTGAGAAATGTAAATGCCAGACCGCCTCCGATTATCACTGTTGACGCATGTTCGAGTATGTTGTCTATTATTTGTATTTTTGTGGAGACTTTGGAGCCGCCCACAATGAACACATAAGGATTCTTCGGATTCTCATTTAAATACGAAAGGTGCTTCACCTCTTCGGCTATCAAGAATCCCGCCGCTCTCTCTTTGAATTTATAGGCGAGCATCTGAACAGAGACATCTCCCCTGTGCGCCACTCCGAATCCGTCATTGACATAAACATCTCCGAATTTGCTGAGAAACTCTGCAAAAGCAGGGTCCTGCTTCTGCTCCTCTTTGTAGAAGCGGATATTTTCAAACATGACAACCGACGGGAAAGGGAGTTTGTCAATCTGCTCTTTCACGCCGTTCGCCTTTATGTCATCTATGAAGAGTATCTCGCGGTTAAGATGCTTCTCAAGATTCTTTTTCACTATTTTGAGAGAGCACTTTTCTTCTCTCCCCTTAGGCCTGCCGAGATGCGAAATTATTATTACCTTCGCATTTTTTTCAAGGAGATAATTTATTGTCTTGACTGTTGATTTTATTCTTCTGTCATCAGTAATCACATTATTTTCAACAGGCACATTATAGTCTGTCCTTAAAAGAACTCTCTTATTCTTAAAATCAATACTCCCGAGTTCCCTGATTTTCATCTGTCACCTCATCATGAATTCGATAAGGTCAACCACTCTCGCAGAGTAACCGTACTCATTGTCATACCATGCAAATACTTTCACAAGATTACCCTTGACAAATGTCTGCTGTGAATCAAATATTGCAGAATGGGAATTGCCCAGAAAATCCACCGATACAAGAGGCAGGTCGCAGTATTCAAGATACTTTTTCATTTCAGGACTCTCGGAAGCTTTTTTGAATGCCACATTTACATCCTCTTTTGCCACTGTCTTTTCCACCACTACAGAGAGGTCAACAAGAGAGACATCCGCAGTGGGGACCCTGATTGAGACTCCGTCCATCTTTCCCTCAACCTGAGGAATGACAAGGCCCAATGCCTTTGCCGCGCCTGTTGAAGTGGGTATCATGGACAGCATTGCGGCGCGTGCCCTTCTCAAATCGGAATGTGGAAGGTCAAGTATTCTCTGGTCATTCGTATATGAATGTATTGTTGTCATCATTCCGCTCACAATTCCGAAATTCTCCAAAAGCACTTTTACTATCGGAGCAAGGCAGTTTGTCGTGCATGACGCATTTGAGACTATATGGTGATTTGCTTTGTCATAAACTGATTCATTGACTCCCAATACTATTGTCGCGTCCACTTTATTCTTCGCCGGAGCTGAAATTATAACCTTCTTCGCTCCTGCTTTTATGTGCTTCTCCGCATCCTCTTTCTTTGTGAAGAATCCTGTTGATTCGACAACCACATCAATGTTCAAATCCTTCCATTTAAGATTTTCTGGATTTTTCTCAGCTGAAATCTTAATTTCTTTTCCGTCAATGATTATGGAATTTTCAGTGTGTTTAACTTCACCCTGATAGATTCCGTGAACCGAGTCATACTTGAAAAGATGCGCCAATGTCTTCGGGTCAGTGATATCATTGATTGCGCATAATTCGATTTCCTTGTGTTTTACTGCGATTCTCGCCACAAGGCGGCCTATTCTGCCGAACCCATTTATAGCTATTCTGATAGACATAAAACCTCCTATGTAAAGAAAAATAGATTTTAATTATATATAAAAAACAGATTAAGTCAACACATGGGAAAAGAAGAGAGAGAAAGAGATATGGTT
>DCUY01000040.1 GCA_002327905.1 Caldifarciminota bacterium UBA2202
TGTTTGTCATTCTCTTCAGCATGTTTCTTCTCTGATAAATGAGAAGAATGTTATTTCAGAGAAAATCGCGTCAATCCGTGTTTTCTTTGGATAACCCATGATTTGAAGTCAGAGACAAGAGAATCATCCTTTGAGGGATAAAATTCAATATTATAGTCCTTTAATCCGGGACAGTTGAGATTATTCCATTCCTTATATTTTTTTATAAGATTTTCTGCAACAGATTCATTTCCCCAGCTTACCACCTCATCGCGGAACATCACCACAAGGCCATTGTCAGCCTGCTTTGCCTCCACATGCCACAATGCATATCCGGATTCGCGATTCTCTATTTCGCTTTGATAAAGTATTGCATCTTCTTCTGACACTGCAAGGTAAAATTGAAAATCCGAACGTTTTATTCTCTTCTCTGCTTTTATCTCCTCACTGTCATTTTCCAAAATAAACAAATCGCATAAATATTCCTTTAAATCATCTCTCTTTTTCCCGTAGCTCTCCACCACTCTTTGAAGTGAAGAAATATTCTTGGCAAATTGTTTTTTGTCTGAGTATATTCCCTCAAAGTGCAGAAATCTGACATAGATATTTAAATATCCTCTGAAGATTCCGTCATCGCCCTTAGTCAGAGAACATAAAGTCTCAATGCCTCTCGTAACAAGAGGAAGGGCTATTGTTCCTCCTGAGCGCACCTGCTCATGCATTGGAATTTCAGGAGCTCCGCATGTGATTATAACACTGTCATAAGGAGCGTCAGCTTCAAAACCCTTTCCTCCGTCAGATGCTATAACTTTTACATCAGGGTATCCGGCTCTCTTAAGATTCTCTTGGGCAAGATTAGCGACATTCTCTTTAATTTCAGTTGAAATTATTTTTTTTTCGTCTTTTGTGATTTCAGCCATTATAGCTGCATTATATCCGCTTCCGGTTCCGATTTCCAGAATTTTACCCCCCTCTTTTATCTTTGCATCAATAAGCATCAATGCCATGACAAAAGGCTGAGACGATGTTGCTATAACTTCATCATCCTTCGCAAGAACTACTATGGGTGTATCAACATATACTTGTTTCAATTGCTCTTCAGACAGATCTCTGTAATTGAACATTTTTTGTTTGAATGACCCATCTCTCTCTTCATAGAGAAAAGGAGTGAACAAATGCCTCGGCACTTTTTCAAATGCTCTTAAAATTGATTCCGCCGGTTTGTCTTTGTTCAATTTCCGAAACTTCTCTAAGAATGATTCAATCATTCTTTTATTCAAATCTTTGTATTCCATTTTTTCCTCTCTTATTCCATGAATTCAATTTTTTTCTCTTCATATCTTTTGGGATCTTCATTCTTTATGCTATTATCAGGATAACCGAGAGCTATCATTGAAAACGGCACCAGATTTTTCTTCAAATTAAGAAGCCGTTTTATATTCTCCATTCTCTCTTTTAGAGGATATACGCCTAACCAGCATGCTCCGATTCCTTCAATATGTGCAGATAAAAGAATATTTTCGGTTGCGGCGGAACAGTCCTGTGAGAAATATCCCGAATCATCTTGCTTTTCAATATCTGCACATACAAGTATTACCGCATCTGCATTCTTCGTCATCTCAGCATATTTGTGAATTTTAGGTATTTCATTCATCAATTTTCTGCTCCTGATTACTATGAAATGCCACGGCTGTCTGTTATGTGCTGACGGGGCATACATTCCCGCCTTAATAATTATCTTTATTTTTTCATCCTCTATTTTCACCGGACTGAACTTTCTGACACTCCTTCTGGAGAGAAGAAACTCCTGCTCTTTATTCATAAGCGCATCCTTATAGACTCTATTTTGTCCTTAAATTCCTTTACCGGGTATGAAGCATAGTATCTATTATATGAGTCTAAAGCATTTTTTCCAAACAGCTCATTACCTGTCAAGTCAAATAAGGCATTATATATATCCCCTTTATCAGATTCCTCTTTTGCATCAGAAAGAAGTCTTTTCAGTCCTTCTTCAGCCGCCCCTTTCATTTGCTTGTGCATCAATTTGAATTTCAATATCAAAAGCCCTATTCTGTTGCTGTCAGATAAAAGCTGGTCGCCTTTTTCAAGGATCTCAAGCCCTAACTCAATATTTTTTTCTGCCTCTTCATAATTCTTTTTTACGAATAAAATCATTGCCTTTTCCAACAAAGCTTTCGGCATATTCGGCTTCAGATCAAATTCGGTCATTATTCGCAATGCATCATCAATATACTCCTCTGATGACTTCATATTCCCGATAAGTTTATATGCGCTTCCTATGTTCATTTTTAAAATTGATACCCCTCTCTTATCTTCAAGTTCTTCCGCAATCAGAAGGCTTTTTCTAAAATACTCAAGAGCTTTTTCGTGTTCTCCCCATTTGCCATATACATTTCCTATGTTGCTGAGAACAATTCTCATTCCCATTTTTGCATTCAATTCTTCCGCTATCTTAAGACTCTTTTCAAAGTAATCAAGCTCCTTTTCATACTCGCCCTTCATCTCGCATACTGCGCCGAGATTATTGAGCGCAATTCTAATGTTTTTCTTCTCTCCAACTTCTTCGGCTATTGTCATCTGCTTGAGAAAATACTCTTCCGCCTTGTCAAATTTATTTGTGAGAAAATATACGGAGCCCATATTGCCGTATACATAGCTGAGTACAAATTTACTTCCTATTGTCTTAGCTATCTCCATCTCTTCATTGAAATAATCCATTGCCCTCTCATAATTGCCCTTCATCCATTCTATAAGACCCATGTTGCCTATTGTTCCGCACAATCCAGTCTTCTGCTTATGCTCAATGCAAAGTTCTTTTGATTTTTCATAGTATTCCATAGCTGTGTCAAATATGCATCTGTCTTTGTAAATATTGCCGATTGTTAAAAGAACTTCTGCTTTCAATTTTCCGTCATCTATCTCAGTCACAATTTCCAATGCTTTTTTGTATATATTTTCGCTTTCAGAAAGATTGCCTGTCCTCCAGAGTATCTGTCCTTGAGTGATCAAAACCCTTGCGGTACCTTTTTGGTCTTTTAATTTTTCATATATTGCTGAAGCTTTTTCAAGCACTTTTTTTGATTCCTCTATGTCTCCTTTCTCAAACAGCAGTTCGCTGTATCCTAAAAATATCTCTGCTGTTAAAATTTCATCATTATATTCTTCAATGACTTTTATCAATTCTTTGTAAATATTCTCTGATTTATGCCATTCGCCCATTTGATAAAACACTTCACTGAGAGCCAGCTTAATCACTATCATTTCGCCTTTGTCAGAAGAAAATTCCAAAACAGAAGACAAGTATTTTTCTGCATCATAATTTTTGAATTCATTTTTAGCGTCGAATCCAGCCATTTTATAATAGTACTTTGCCCTTTCAGTATTTTCACCTTTTTCAAAATGGTATGCCATATCCGGATACTTGGATTTCTCGCTTTTATGAATTCTTTCAAGAGATTCTGCGGCTGTAAGATGAAGTTCTTTGAGGCGGCTCTTTAATTGCATGTTGTATGCCGCATCTCGCATCATATTGTGCTTGAATATATATTTCACCTGATTAAGCGGTTGCCATATTTTTTCATTGATACCGTCTGAAAGATATCTCTCTTCCATCCTTCCGGAGAGCATTTTTGACAGAACATCTATTTCAAACTCGCGCCCCAACACTGCGGCGTTCTGGACAATGTCTTTCAGCTCTCTTGTCAGTCTGTCGATTCTTGCGATAAGTATTGCATTGATTCCATGCGGAATCTCCTCAATATCACTCTTCATGCAATACTCGTCATTTTTGATTTCAAGAATTCCATTCTCTATAAGATATAATGAAATCTGCTCAATATAGAAAGGATTGCCGTCAGTCTTCTCATAAATTTTGCCGACCAAATCCTTTGACGGAGAGAATATCAGCTGTTTTGCAATATAATCCTCGCATTGTTCCAAATCAAGAACTCCGACTGTAATGTCCTCTGAAGCGCTTTCCGGCTCAACAGAAAGTTTTACTTTTGAGCCATCATCATTATATCTTGAAGTTGTAATTATTAGAATAGGATAATTCTCAATTTTTCTTGAAAGAACTTTGAAAAGTTCATTTGAATCTTTGTCCTGCCACTGAATATCTTCAGCGCATAAGAGAAGCGGTTTTTTTATTGATAAAATCTTAAGAAACTCTTTAACCGCAAAAATCGTATTCTCAAGTTTAAGTTTTGAGTCCATAGATTCCCAGACAGAGTTCGAGTCATTGATTTTCAGAAATCCTTTTAGCATCTCCTTTGTCAATAAAATTTCATCTTCTGCAGAAGCCGCCTTTCCATTCGGCATTCCTGCACAAATATTATTCCATTCCTTTTCAAACTCCTCTATTTTTTTCTTACCGCTGTCAGCATTATTCTGATTAAATATTCTCTTCAAAAATATTTCAAACGGATACAGGCTCCTGTTGTATATATCATCATTTTTCAAGAGAACAGCATCGCATTGATGAGCATTTCTCTGCATGGACTCATACATCAAACGGGATTTGCCGACTCCCGGCTCACCGTATATATTGACGACTCCGCCGAATTTTCCTTTTAAAAGAGATTCGTCTATTATCTTTTGAATTTTTTCCAATTCAAATTCTCTTCCCACTATTTCGTTTTCAAAGAGCAGTTCTTCACTGTTCAGATTCTTTTTTGATTTAATTTCAAAGACCTTCTCCTTTGCCGACTTTCCCTTAAAGAGCACATCCCCTATCTCCCTAAACTCATATTTCCATTTCATTTCCTCTGCAACTGCAGATTCGGTCAGCAATGATCCAAAATCTGCGATGCCCATCATCCTTGCGGAGAGATTTACTTTGTCCCCGAGAACAGTATAGGTGCATCTGTCTTTTGAGCCTACATACCCTGCGAATACTCTTCCGTGTGTGAGCCCGGCACTGATATTCTCTTTGTCAATTGAGATAACCGCCTTTGCACATTCTATCGACCTTTCAAGATTTCTTTCGTAAGAGACCGGAGCTCCAAATAAAATTACTGCTTTAGCTCCTTTGTCTCCGAAATCAATCATGTTGAAATATCCTTTATACTCGACCGTAGCATTTATTACAAGCTTTATTAAACCACCTATCTCTTCAAAGGTATTATAATTTTTGAAAGAGATGAATAAGGATGCGGCATCCCTGAACTCTCCTGTGAATTTTTCCGGCATCTGATCTGTCTTATAGAATCTGTTTATCAGCATTGAATCTTTTTCATATTGAGTCACAGCATCGGGGCTTGCTATATTTTGAGTCTTTGAGAGAAAATAGTCTTCTCCGGATTTTATAAGCATCTCTATCGGTATATTTTTTAAAGCTGAAGAATGTATATTTATTTCATTTGAAGAAGATTTCGATTCAGCTTCGGCAGCTGCATCAACAGCCTCTCCTTTGAAATAGTATGACATTTGGTCTTCATCTCCGACAATCGCCCACTCAATCTCCCCTGCTGAAATACCTACTTTCACTGCAATTTCAAAATCGCCGAGAGGAGTCTTTTTAAGACTGTTTTTTTCAATGCTTTTAACAATTCGAAGAGCCGCTCCGGCTACATTTATACCAGTGTCATTGCAAAATACTGCAGTGAACGCGTCTCCCGCAAATGTAGCCACAAAACCGTCATATTCATGTATCGGAGATACAAGAGAATAAAATATTTCATTTATTATATCGGAGAGTATTTCGCTTCCCTTGTCGTTCTCCTTCATCAAAACTTCAGTCATATGAGTGAATCCTCTTATATCTACAAAGAGAACCGCCCCTTTGACATTGCCGCTTTTTTTATTGCTTTTCAGCTTATCAAGTATGAAATCAGGAACAAGATTATGCATTTTATTATTATATCATAAAAGTGAATTCAATCAACCTATCTTTTATTTATTTTATATTTTCGGGTGAGGAATAGTGCGGGGCTTGAAAAAGCCCCGACTATCAAGAATAGCTTCTTACTTTTTTACGGTCTTTTTGACAGCTTTCTTCACGGTCTTTTTTGCAGCTACTTTTTTCGGTGCAGCTTTCTTTGTTGTCTTGCATCCGCAAGCGCATTCTTTTTTCATTGGCATAGTGCCTCCTTTCTTGATATTTGTGGCTTTTTCACCTAATGATGTCTCAAAATAACTAAACATCAGATTATATCCTTTTGTCTATGTTTATGTATATTTATATAGGGTGAATTTTTTGCCGTTTTTATCGATTTCCCGTAACCTTCATATTTCATACAACTTAATTATACACCGATGTGTTACAAAAATCAAGGGGGTCATGCGTTTTTTTTGAAAATATGGTAAAATGCCCCAAATAGGCTGGAATCTTCTCCCAGAGAGGCTTTTGTTATTTTTAAGGACATGGTCTGCGGATTTCTGTATTTTTTGAAAAAGTCAAATATCTTTGGAAGAAGAATTTTTTCATTTTTTAAAAAAACAGAACCTCCAATTGAAATCATTTCAAGATCCAGAAAAGTTGCCGCATTAAATATTCCTCTTGAAAAATATTCAACAGCATTTTGTATTATTTTTTCAGCCTTCCTGTCATTCTTGCTGCACATATAAAAGATTTCTTCTGCGCTTATTTTTCCGCCGAATATTTTTTCAATTGATTTACCGGAAGACATAGATTCCATATCCCCGAAAAGACCGCATCCACATTTTCTTCTCTTGTCGGAAATTATTGTATGACCTATGTGTCCGCAGTTCCCGTTTTTTCCAAGCAGCACCTCTTTGTTCATTATCAATCCTCCTCCTATTCCAGTGCTCCATGTTACATATAGTGAGTTATTTATTTTTTTGAGAGAGCCTGCTTCATGCTCCCCTATTGCTCCACACACTGCGTCATTCAATACTTCAATCTTTCCAAATATTTTCTTAAACTCTTTTTCAATTTGAATTAATTTTCCATCTCCAATATTCGGACTCATCATTGAGAGTCCACTTCTTGTAATCAGGAAAGGCCCGGGCAAAGAGAATCCTGCTGCATATATTTTTTTTTCCTCAGTTTGATTAGAATGCAAAAAATCATGAATATTGTCCTTCAAATTATCTAAGAATGCGATATCCGAAGTTTTAAATTTTATTTTAGAAATAATTTTTTTCTCTCTGCACAGCATCATTAGAGTCTTTGTTCCACCCACATCAACTGCGAGGAAAAGCCTTTTCTTCACCATCCGCCCCCACCTCCCCCACCGCCTCCGCCGCCACTGCTCCCTCCGCTAAATCCCGATGATGAGGATCGCTTTGGGGAAATGGAGGCTGCTGATACTGCAGTATTGAATGAGGAATGAAATGTTGATGAGAATGTCTGGATTCCCGCATAGCTTCCCATAAACCAGAGAGGTTTGTATTCGGATGAGGATTTTCCTGAATATTTCAAAGCTGAATCAAATGCATTTGTCCAAGCATCCTCCACATCCAATGCCACCGCATAAGGAAGATACTTTTCATATTCCTTGGAATTATTCAATCTTTTGTAAGAGTCTGCAATTTGATCTTTCTCTGAGACGCTCAAATACATTTTGAATCCCTCTATTCTGTCCATAACTGCGCGGCCTTCGTACGACGGAGCTTTCAGCCATTTATAAAACAAAATGTCGAAAATTATCATTATGAAAAAAGCAATGTTTATCAGAATGGATGAGTTTGCGAAGAGCATTGCTATTCCAACAACCTCTCCTGCAATAAAGGGAATTGAGAATAGAGACATAAACAAAGCCCCGCCCATCTGTTTTTTGCTTCTAATCGCCTCTCTCCACAAAACTGCCGAAACTCCTATTAAAGCAGCCACTCCGACTGACCAGATTGAGAGCCACACGTACATGAACAATGCGACAGGATTCATTTTGTCAGAAATGAAAAATGTGACAATTACTATAATCAGCGTCATTATTAGCCCTGCAGTGAAGTACTTCGTATTATTAAAAAAATATTTGTCATTGAATTTTTTCTTCAAAACAGAAGCATGATTTTTTATCGCTCCGCTCATTATTTCATAATTGGAATTTGATAGAACCATCTCAGAAACAAGACCGAAAAGCTTTAAATAGACGCTCTCTTCATCTTCGCTCAGCATTTTCATAGATGTATGTTCGCTCTTTTTTAAAATATATTTTCCCTCTTTCTCTTCTATAATCAACTTGCCCTTTACTGCAATGTCGAGAATTGCTGAAGTTGTTGTCTTTGTGTCATATCCCATTCTCATTATGTAGCGCATCTCTGCCGGCGATAATCCGTCAGAAGGCTGATAGAGTGGAATTATTGTTGACTTTTCAGGGTCTTTCCCCACTTTGAGCCAAGAAAAATAGAAAAAAACAAAGAGCAGAAGCATCCCTGAAAAAGCAAAGAGAATATCCCTATTGTCATTCAAAAAATATTTTATCCGCTCTTTTGTTGTCGGCTCAGCAATAATATTTTTCGCAATGCCTACCAAAACAGTCATCCCTTCATTTGATTCAAATCTTCTTGACCCCTTAAAAGAGATGCATCCTTTTACAGAATCAATCACCGCAGTATATTCTTTCCCTGTATATCCGAGATATCCTGTAAATCCGTCCAGCATGATTTTTCTCTTAAAGGCTTCCAAAGGGAGATAAACATTGCACTCTATTGTCTTTACGGGAAAGCTCCAGTAATTTCCATTCACATTCCAGTAGAGTTCGTCATGGTCTTTGTAGAATCCCATCTGTCTATTTGTTTCATATTTTATCCGGTAAGTGTAAAAACCCTGATTCAAATAGACATCCTCGTCTCCGATATAGATTCTCAGAAAATTCTTTTTTTTATCAATTCTGCATTTTTCGTCAAAACCGTCTTTCATCACTGAAATAAGATTGAACTTGACTTTGATATTATTGTTGAGATTGTCTTTATAATTTAATGGAAAGTCCCTGAAAATCCCCCTCTTTATGTTTGTTCCGTCTGCATAGACTTTGATATTCTCAGTCACCTCTATAACTCCGTCTTCTCTTATAATCACATCTGAAATGAATGATGTTATTTTTTCCTCCTGATAGTATCTCGGATTAAGCCCCTCATTATCTGCAAAGAGATTAAAGCCGAAGAGCATTATCAGAATAAGAAAATTTTTCATCTGTCATTCCTCACATCCGATTTTACGCTCTCTCTTTCGACTGAGAGAGTTATTTCAAAATAATCCTTGCTCTTGTATCCGAAAATGAATGCAATTATATTTGAAGGAAATGACTCTGCGAGTATGTTGAAATCCCTTACTGTGCCGTTATAGTACCTTCTCGCATATTGAATTGAATCCTCAATTTCAATAAGATTCTTCTGTAAATTGACGAACTGCTCATTTGCCTTTAAATCAGGATACGCTTCGACAAGAGCAAAAAACTGCTTGAATCCTGTTGAAAGCATCACCTCGGCATCACTCTGCTCCTTGACATTTGATGCATCAATGCACCTCTGCCTAATCTTCGTAATCTCTTCAAGAGTAGTCCCTTCATACTTTGTGTATGCTTTTACCGTCTCAACAAGATTGGGAATCAGATTGTATCTTCTTTTTAACTGGACATCTATTCCGCTCCATGCTTCTTTTAGAAGATTCTTCTGTTTTATAATTTTGTTGAATGAAATAACCACCCAGAGAAGAATAAGAAAAATGATGACGATTAAAAAATACATCATAATTGCCTCTTTCAGTTGATTTTATATTTTTCCATTTTATATCTGAGGATCCTCTCCGTTATCTTCAGCTCCTCAGAGCTCTTTTTGACAGAATTGGAGTTTCTTTTCAGGGAATTTATTATCATCTCCTTTTCAAGAGACTCCACTCTCTCGTCAAGAGAATCGCCCGATGCTTCAACAGAGGATTTCGAATCCTGAATGACAATATCCTTTTCCGATATTTCCGCACCTGATGTGAGTATCACTGACCTTTGAATAATGTTCTGAAGCTCCCTCACATTTCCCGGATAAGAGTAATTTAAAAGTTTTTTCCTTGCAGATTCCGAGAATCCTTTTATCTTTCTGCTGTTCTCCTTTGAATAAAAGAGCAGAAAATGCTCTGCAAGAAGAAGAACATCATTCCCTCTTTCGCGAAGAGGCGGGATCTCAATATTTACAACATTCAGTCTGAAATAAAGGTCCTCTCTGAATGTTTTATTCTTCAGCATTGACTGCATATCTTTATGAGTAGCTGTGATTATCCTCACATCCGTCTTTACAGGGCTGTTTCCTCCCACTCTTTCAAATTCTCCCTCTTGAATCACCCTTAATAGTTTTATCTGCATGTTCAATGATATGTCGCCCACTTCATCAAGGAATATCGTGCCTTTGTCTGCGATTTCAAATCTTCCCTTTCTTCTCTCCTGCGCCCCTGTGAATGCTCCCTTTTCATATCCGAAGAGTTCGCTTTCAAGAAGGTTCTCATTCAATGCTCCGCAGTTTACCCCCACAAAGAGCTTCTCCCTTCTCGAACTCTTATCATGGAGCATTCTTGCAATTACTTCCTTTCCTGTTCCGGATTCTCCGAATATCATAACAGGCGCCTTCGTATCAGAGACTTTGTCAACCATATCCACAACTCTCTTCATTCCGACAGACTCGAAAAGCAGTGTTTTGGAATCCTCAGAAGAATCTCTTTTTAAAAATTTATTCTCCTCCTGCACTGATATGAGCGCATCTATGTGATTCACTTTTCTTTCAAGGTCGTCAAGATTGACAGGCTTCTGTATATAATCGTATCCCCCGTTTTTAAGAATGTAAATTGAATCCTCAATTGTTGCGAATGCAGTGACAAGAATGAAATAGGATTTTGATTTTACAAAATTGAGATAGTCGAGAATATCCTTTCCTGTTCCGTCCTTCATCCTCATGTCTGAGATAACAATATCAAACTCTTTATCCTTCATCTGGGATTTCGCCCTCGAAACTCCGTCGGACTGCGTCACATCATGCCCGAGGGATTTTAAGAACTCGGACATGTTTTTTCTCTGAACAGCCTCATCGTCAATGACAATGATATCAGCCATTATTACGCTCCTTTAAAAGTGATTTCTGCTATTGTCCCTTTTTCAAACTCTGACTTCAATGTGATATCGGCATGATTGTCTTTGATAATTTTATAGGCATTTGCGAGCCCCACTCCGCTTCCATTCTCCTTTGTCGTGAAATAGAGGTCAAATATCCTGTCCAGATTCTCTTTCTCTATTCCTTGCCCGAAATCCTCCACTGTAAAGCGGATTCTGCCATTGTCATTGTGTGCGCTTAATGTAACTCTCCCGTTCTTAGAAGACGCCTCTATTGCATTGAGAAGTATATTTTTTATTGCAATCACCATATACTCTCTGTCGCACATAACAAAATGACCTGAATCAATATTATTTTCAATGACGATTTTTTTATCTTCGCAGAGCGCCTTCAAACCGTCAAGAGCCGACTTCGACATTTCCAACAGATTCTCTCTCTTAAAATCATATTCTATGGGTTTGGAATATTTCATGAAATCCACGATTTTCCTGTTCATCCTCTCCACTTCATTCTTTCCATCTTCAATCATCTCCCTCTCTTCATCTGAGACTGCCTCTTTTCTTGAGATTCTCTGCAGTATCAGAGATATTCCATTTAGAGGATTTTTAAGCTCATGCGCGATTTTAAAGGAGAGTTCTCCGAGCATTGACCGCCTCTCATTCAGTTCATTCTCTGCTTTTAATTTTTCTATTTCAGTGATGTCATTCAGAATAATTGTCATCTTCATGCCTTCATTCGTGTAAATTGATGAAAGAAGCATTTTTTTGTCATTAATTTCAACCGGTTCGTTTGTCAGATGAATTCTCTTCTCTATTATCTCCCTCATCTTCCCGTTCGACAGCAAATCGTTTTCATTCTTGAAAACAGCGCGCGCGGAATCATTCATTGTCACAACTCCGGCATTGATTATTATTATTGAGTCTTTTGTTATTTTGAATATATCAGCCAAGTCCCGCTCTTTCTCTATCATGACCTGCGAAAGCCTTAGTGCCTTTGAATAGTATGAAATCATGAAAAACGCAAATGATGAGAAAAGAATCATCATAAGCATTCCTGCAAGAAGAGCCATCTTCTGCGAATTCAATGCTTTCTTCACATCTTCATTTTTAAATCCTATACGTAGAACCTTGTCAGTGTTTTCTATGGGATGCACATACTCATATATTTTTTCGCCATTGAAACCGCATAATCTCAATATCTCCTCATGTTCGACAATTGAGAATTGAAGCATTGAATCTTGAGATATGGCTGACAACTGCGAAACATTTCCTGTTGCAGTAAGTATTCCGTTCATATCCTGTATTGCTACATACTCGACTGAGGAGAGCCATTCAAGGTTTTTTATATACTGGCCGATTCCTCCAAAATCCACCGCCCCTTTAATACTGCTTTTCACTTTCTTTATTTCATAGATGTCCCGACCTGAAAAGATGGAAATTTTGTATTCATCCTTATTCTGCCTGTCTGAAAAATAGAATCCCTCCGTGACAGTGTCATTCATAATAAGAGGCATATCCTCGGTTATAATGTATTTCTTCGTGTTTGATGACAATTCGTTCATCATGTTGTCATATATGAAATCCTCTATGAAATACGACACTGAATCGCTGAAAGCATAAGTCATCGACACTGTCTGCGAGAGCGAGCTCCCCAATCTTCTATATTCGTCTTTGATTGATTTTATCCTGCTGTTATAGTCAAAAACAAGATTAGACATTATAACTACGGCAAGAGCCGCAAGAATTATGAAACCTATGATTATTCCCAGACCATTTCTCTGCTTCAATTTGATTTTATACACTCCTTTGTTTGATGGGTTATGATTTTTTAATTTCATTTGTTACACTTTTAAATCTTATTTAATCAATACAATCTTTCCTTTGTATTGGTTTGATTTTGTATTCAGTCTGTAGAAATAGACTCCGCCTGACAGTTCATTCGCATTTAAACTGATCTCATTATATCCGTTTTGTAGATTTTCAAAAGTCTCTTTCATTGTCCTTCTGCCCGCGACATCATATATCTCCATCTCAAGATTCCCGCCGCAGTCTCCTTCTATTGTCATCTCTATCAGTCCTTTACTCATTGTCTTCCGAATAAGGTAAGAATAAAAACAATTGATTTTTTCATATTTACACTCTTTATTTAAAATCAAATCCTACATAGAATCCTATGTACCATAATGTTAATCTCTCCGGCCAGAATTCCTTATATGGAGAACTATTATAGAATTCTTCTGCCCCTGATATTTTAATAATAGCATACGGATCAAACCATCGTAGTTCCAAATTCTTTGCTTTATTAAAAGCTTTTATATAAATCCCGCATCCAATTAAGTCTCTTCTTATATTTATACTGGCTATTTTGTCTCCCATTACTTTCCTAAAATAGTCCTCACTTCCATTAACATAACCATATATAAATTCCATTCCTAATAATAAATTTGAATATATTGCTAATCCTTGATACAAATAAAGTCTATACATTCTTTCAAATCGAAGCTTTGGCAAATCGTCAACTTCAAAACTGTTAATTCTAAATGTATCTGGTAAGTTATTTCGCACATAGTAACTTGAAGTTACTCTTGCAATACTGAATCCTAATCCCGTCTCAACTAATCTGTTTTTATTGTAATAATTCAATCCAAATTCAATTGAATTTAGAGGATATACTTCATTTGGTATGGTAGCAAAAGGATTGAAAAATATGAAACTCGGTTCATAGTTTGAAGGATAAGTATTTTCTTTCCCTCTGTAACAAACTCCTAAATTATAACCTATAATAAATCTGACTTTCTTAATTGTTGTTGAATCTTGAATCTGAGTTGATTCTGTTTTCTCTGATAAATACTTGCTATTGCTACCTTGCTTCACAATAATAGTTGTATCTGCCTGTTGTGTTATATC
>DCUY01000013.1 GCA_002327905.1 Caldifarciminota bacterium UBA2202
CGCTGAAATCATACACCCCATCAGGATATACTGTTGTAACTGTACTATCGGCTTCCCATTCCAAATGTGATATGTCTCCAAGATAAAGATTCTTAACCACTGTATTCGCAAACCTCTTCATGTCCTCTTCCGTAAATATCATTTCCAAAGTGTTATCCTGTTTTGACATATTGTAATAATGCTCAGCTAAATAAAAACTATATGCCCCATGGGTTATGTCATCCGGTCTTCCACTATCAGAATTAATATACAGACTTCTCCATACATACGCATCTTGATCATTCAATTCCAATCTCCTCTTAAACGCCCTCGCTATTAACTCTGCTTTGTTCTTATATTTTTCTGTTCCTGTTAATTCATACACATTAAGCAACGCCCTCCCCATTAATAGCAAATGATTCATCGCTACTGTATCGCCGTTCACCAATGTGTGCCATATCAAATCCGGATTAACATTCTCCTCCCATATATACACACCGTAATACCTATTACTAATTGTATCGTAGATGCTATCACACCACTCATTATCATGCGGCGCTATGCTCAATTCTATTGTGTCTATAAATGACTCTCTGTTCATTCCATATCTGCCCCACAAACCGTCCCTGTCAAGTATTATCCCAAACTCCGCCTTTATATCTATCAACAATGCAGTTAATGATATATATACACTCGCAAAACAACTGTCTGCGTAGTCTGTGTTTATTCTCTCACCTTCTTCATAATACCTCGTCAGTATATCAATAATCATTCCGCTATCATTTCTTGCTATATACTTCGAATATACCAAATTCCGCCACACAGGCTCTGTTATCGAATGCCCCAATGTGTCTATATATGAACACACACCTCTTATATCATCACGCCAATTATCTATCTTCTTTATACTCACTGCCGCACTGTCAAGATATCTTATCTCTCCCGTCGTCTCATATAATCTCAACATACTCTTTAAGCTGATCGCCACTCCCCATGATAATTCCCCCTTGTCATTCCCTATCCCATATCCAAGCAGGCTGTCGCATATCTCATATATGTCCTTCTCGATACCGCCTGCTATCCTCGAATTGAACAATACCTCCATGCTGTCTCTGCTTATATCTCCTAATCCGTATATTGCTATAAATGTTGACATTGAAAACAGTATTAATACTATCAGCTTAATCGCTGATTTAGTAGAGAGAGAGAGAGTAACCCCTTGCCTCGGGCATAACTCCATTTCCATCAATCCGATTCAACTTTCTTTTCATTTTCTCCTCCTTTTTTATTTTTACCAATGTCTTTATTATAAAACCATACCGCTCAAAGTCAATAGTCTTTTTTTGTCATTTGACAAAGCGCCATTTCTCGCTCTATTAAAGAAGTTTTTTGTCAATTTGATTATAGAAATAATGCTTTTAGTTGCTTCTATGCCGTTTTAAAATAAATGACAGTTTGATAATTTTTTTCTGTGAAAATTGATTAGATGGCTTTTATATAGACTTTCTTAAATCAAGTTAAATTGTATTTTTCAATGTCATCTGATGAGCATTATCTTTTTAGTGAATGAATCTTTTGAATTATCTATTCTTATGAAGTAAACACCATTTGCGAGCTTTCTTTCTGAATTGTCAAAACCTCTCCATACAATTCTGTTTATACCTGATGATTTTACTGATATTTTATCATTAAATACAACGCGGCCTAAGGAGTTGAATATACTAATATTCACATCCTCTCCTGCAAGAGCAGAATACATTAATGAAAGTTCATTTGAGACAAGATTCGACTTCATTGATACAAATCCGAATTCAGGAAGTCTCGTCAAAGAGACAAGCTCCTCTATTCCTATGGTCTTTTCAAAGAATAGCATTATTCTTTTAACCCATTCTTTTTTGCAGGACACGGAATCAACATCATCAATACTTCCAATGTCAAAAGAGGAGCCGACTGTTCTGTAATTTTCATCTTCATAAGAGACTGCATAAATATCAGAACCGATTGAGAAGAGTCTCTTTGCTCCATACAGAGTGTCTATTACATCAAGATAGAGTCCGCCGCTGTAAGGAAGATTCATATCATAGGAGATTGTACTGCTATTCCCATTAAAAAGAAGAGTTGAGTCAGGAATTCCGTCAATTCGTCCTTTTATTTTAAAAAGATTCGCAAAATCATATCCTCCGGAGTACTTAACATCCCAGTACCAGACCTCTCCGCCTTCAAGGTAAAAATTCAGAAGCCCCGCATTGCAAAGTGAGTCTATTGCCTTAGGAATAGAATCAGAGGAATTAATAATACTGTTATTGAGATAATATCCGTCTGTCAGGAATATGTTTTTATAATTTTTAAGATTGCTCTTTGAAACAGTATAGAGATAATCCCCAAAATATCCCAATTCGCCAAGAAGCGAGTCAATAAGCATTCCTGAGACCTTGTCCTTTGAATAGTCGAGGACAAGATAATCTTTTTTGTTTATTGAAAATGTGAATGAGAATGAATCGGATATTTTGAAAGTATCAGAATAGACAATTTTAAATCCGCTTTCTGCGAAAGTGTCAGAGATGCTCTTCACAAAAAATCTCAGAGTGTCACTGTAAAGAGTCTCTTCGCCGGGGATAAGAGCAAATGCAAAAGATGAATCCAAAAATTCAATCATATTGGAATCATCAGGAGAGAGATTGAAACGCGCGCTCTTATCGTCAATTGATGAAAGATTCGCAATGCTTAAAACTATTTTAACAGTATCAAGAGATGAGATGCCTGTTTTTTTATCTGTATAATCCGCATTAAATACATTTATTTCAGGTGATTTTATTTTAACCTGTTTTTTGACTGTAGAGACAGAGTCATTCGCATCTTTAAATATGAATACTATAGTATCCCTTGTATTGTTTTTTATTCCGGAATCAACAAACGCTGTGATTGCATCCAAACCCCAGACTGAATCAGACAAAAGAATTGTATCAGGAAAATAAATAATCGGTGAGACAAAATTAAGATATGATTTTGTCGTGTAAAGCGAACATTGGAGAGAGAAGAGAGTCTCCTTTCCGAGATTCTCTATGAAAATATTAAATGCGCCTGTATCAAACGGCGAGAATTGACTGTCAGGAAGATTAATTGTAAAAACCGTATCCATGAAACTGCTTTCAATCAGATGCGGATAGAAACCCGATGATACAACCTGAGAGACCAATTCATCATATCTATAATTCGGTTTGCTTGCCATAAAATATAGAGAATCCCCATTTGAGCCCGGATTATTGAATGTAATATTTCCTATTGAATCAGTATAGCCGACCTGATTTGGTTTGCCGTGAAAAAGCAATGATACCAAGGCATTTGCCACTGGAGTAGAGGATGATTCCTCTGAAACGTGAACATCTATATAATTTGATGATTCAGGTATAAGATTTAGAACATTCAGCTGAAGAGTATCTTTGATTTGAGTAAACAGAGCAAGTGACGGGTCGCCGAGAATATTGTACATTTCATAATACCTCTTTGAATACCCTTCGCCTGAATATGCGGAATAGACTCCCATCTTTGCCTTATTCATCAGCTTCCCTATAAAAAATATTCCTGAATCTGCAAGTGCATCAAAGAAACTTCTCTCCATATAATCATCCTCATCCCAATATGAATATACTGAAGATCCCATATAGGATACAGCCCCCTTGTCCTCAGCCTTAACCCATGTCTCCCCAAAACAATCCGATGAATAAGCATAATCGCCTGTGAGACATGCATAGCTTGAAACAAATGGAAGCATGTCCTGATTTAAAAGCGCATTTATATTCGCCTGTGAAAAAACAGGACCCTGCCATGATGTCCGGCTTCCGTGCCCTGAGTATGCAGCAATTGACTTGCCTGAGTTGATTGCACTTGCAACATCAGTGCCTGAATTGTAACTATAGAACAACGAATCCACACTCATTCCTACGCTCCTCATTTTCTGGGCGGCATAAATTTGAGTTGATTCGGCAAGTAAATGGAATGAGGGATCATCAGAAGCCATCAAATATCCGTTATTCACCCATGAATCACCTGAAAGCCACTCTGATTTTTCATACATTACTGTTTTATCTGCCATAATTTTAAGATAAGCTGTATCCGATGAAGGGAATCTTCCTATATACACATCAGGAATAAAATCGCTTCCTGACAAAAGTGAATAATAAAGATCAGTGTTAGGAGCGTTTTCCTCAGTGCCTATAAAATTTGGAATTATATTTACATCACCTGCAAGAAGAATGAATTTCAATGGAACAGATGAAGTATCATAGACAGACTGAATCGCGTCTTTTATGTCAGTATTGAGAGTTCCCACAGTGTCAATATCCAAAATTTCAGTATAAAAACCCTGCTTAGTCTTAAAATCAATAAACTCCGCTATGGAATTTATAAGAAAGGATTTTGTGACAATCAGATATTTCGAAGGAACATCATCCCAATCATTTGAGAATTCAGAAATACCTCCGACAATTTCAAAACTGATGTCGGAATATACAATTAATTCATTATCCTTTGAAGAGTAGGAATACGGAAATAACTCAATTATACTCACGTACATATTCCCTTCTCTGCCTGCATTTATAATTTCAAAAGGCCTTTCAGGATAAATTTTCCCTGAATTATAGAATTCCTCATTTATTTCAAAATTAAAATTGTTCTGCTGTTTGCTTACGGATTTCTGCACTGGATAGACCCTTCCGGAGAGTTTCACTGACTGCCGGTTATTCAATGAAATATTCTTCACACTCAAGAGTCCGTCTGTCGAATATACTGTAAACCTCACAGCAGGAAGCTTCGGCATGCCCACAGAATTTGTAAATGAATTTCCTTTTAGAGATACATAATCTTTATTTTCAGAGTAATCAAGTTTGTTGATTTTAATTCTATAATATCCGCTGAGTCTCTCTACAGAATAATCCTTCTCCCCCTTATTGAATACAATTTCACCTGCAGAGAAATATAAGGAAAAAAAGACAAATAATAAGATAAAGATGATTTTCTTATTCATAATCTAATAATAATCATCTTTAATCCTTTTGTCAATCACACTTCAAGGAATATAAATTACAGGAACTTGTAATTTATTCCTATGCCTAAAGTCTCCTTGATTCTCGTCTTCAAATCAACCTCTTTATCATATAAAACCTGAATATTGAGATTCATAGTGAAATACTCGCCTATTTTGACTGACAAAATATTGTCAAATGCCGCATCAACCATCTTCCAGTCATTTTCATTCGGCAGACCGACAAGGGAATTTGCCTCAGAATAGAAGAGCGCCTTGTAAAGAGAGAATCTTCCCGTATAAGTCGCATTCTCCTTGAAAGGAATGATAGCATCACTCACAAACTCTACACCTCCGTCATTTGTCATATCCGATCCTCTTGACATATTGAGAGTATCAGTAATGAAATTTCTGTTTAAGCTTTGTTTAAATGCAGCTCCAATTCTTGAAGATATCTCCGCATTCATATTTTTATATATTACGCGTGCAATACCGAAACTCTCAGTTATTCTCAAAGGGTTCACATAACATGCTTTGAGAGTATCCGATTCATCAATAAATTGGCTTTCTACTCGAAGACCCGCAAATGGGTCTACAAGCCAATTTAAAGTGATTTTTTCAATAGATTCCAGATCAATTACATCGGATGATTTCGTCGGATCTCCCCATAAAGAATCGGATTTCATTTTGCTTGATGTCTGACCAAATGAAAGTTTAACCCTGTTTGATGAATTAAGATATGAATAAATTTGTTTTTGAAAATTGCCATTGCCATTAATAACCCAATTAAAGCTTGATGCCTCCTCTCCAGCCCAATTGTCGGAATAGTTGTTTAAATTCATAAGAAATGACGCGTCAAATGCTTTTTGCCACTCCTCGCCTGCTGCCAAGAGGAAAGACAATATAATAATTATTGATATTATTCTTTTCATTTTAACCTACTTTATTTCAGAAGTGCAATTCGGACATCTGCTTGCATTGATATTTATCTGTGAAAAGCAGAACGGACATTCTTTTGTCGTCGGAACAGCAGGTGACTCTTCCTTCTTCCTGTTTAATTTGTTCACCTGCTTTATAAGCAGAAATATTACAAATGCTACAATCATAAAATCAAGAAGAACATTTATAAAGAGACCGTAATTTATAGTTGCTGCTCCGGCCGCCTTTGCATCGGTAAGTGATTTGAATCCTTTGCCTGATAAATCTATAAAGAGATTTGAAAAATCCACTTTTCCTATTAGAAGTCCTAAAGGCGGCATAAGAATATCATTTACAAGTGAAGTTATAATCTTTCCGAATCCTGCCCCCAATATTATTCCTACTGCAAGGTCAAGCATGTTGCCTTTTAATGCAAATTCTTTGAATTCTTTAAACATACATCCTCCTTTATATTGATTTCTATATTTTTTACATTATACTAATTTAAAACTGTTTTTCAAGGAGGAGAAATGGCAGATTGCACACATCTTGAAAAGTGCCCTTTTTTCAATGACAGAATGCAGTCAATGCCCGCTACTGCAGACATTGACAAAAAAAGGTATTGCAGAGGAGAGTTTTCCAATTGCGCGAGATTCAGAGTTTCAAAAGTTTTGGGAAAGGAAAAATTTCCTTCTGACTTGCTCCCGAATCAGTCGGACAAAGCAAATGAAATAATAGCCGCCGGTTAAAATCCTAAATTCTTTAGAGTCTTGACTTTGTATAATAGAATGTTATACTACATATAAAGGAATCTTTATATGTTAATTGATAAAAATTTTCACAAGGTCAGAGCCATTTCCGATAAGACCAGATACAGAATAATGCGAATGCTCATTCAAAGAGAGCTCTGCGTGTGCCAGATTCAGAAGGAGCTCTGCATGTCTCAGCCGAGGATTTCAAGGCACCTGAGCATACTTAAGAAAGCAGGATTACTCGGTTCAAAAAGAGAGGGAAAAATGATTTTTTTCTTTATAATAGAGACAAAAGCGAATAAAAAATTCCTTGATTTTTTAAGGGAGGAAAAATGAATAAGATAAAGATTCTCTTCGCATGCGCAGAAAACTCATTCAGGAGCCAGATAGCAGAGGGTGTTGCAAAGACTTTTTTCTCAGATTATATTGACGCCTACTCAGCAGGTTCAAAGCCATCCGGAAAAATTCATCCAAACGCAGTCAAAGTTCTTAAAGAAATCGGCTATGATGCTTCAAAGAGCAATTCAAAGGGATTTTTGGATTTGGATGTGCAGGAGTTTGATTATCTTATAACAATGGGATGCGGAGATGTCTGTCCTTTTTATCCTGCAAAAGAGGATGTGAATTGGGAGCTTCCCGACATAAAGAATGAACCGATAGAAGAAATTCGGGAGCTTCGCGAAGATATTAAAAAAAGAATGTGTGAGTTGTTGAAAAAACATTTTAAGGAGATTATATGTTAAAATTTTTCATTCCATTATCAGTGGCTTTCTTTCTATGTTCATGCGCGCCCTCAAATACTGCTGTCAGCAGAATCAATGGATCCGGCGAGACAGAGACTGCGGATTCAATCAAAACAGCAAAAATTACTTTTCTTGAACTCGGATCAGACGGATGCACACCATGCCAGATGATGAGACCCATTATGGAAAAAGTCACTGAAAATTATAAAGAAAAGGTTGAAGTGATTTTTTACGATGTCAATACTGCGGCAGGAAGCCCTAAAGTTAAGGAATACAAAATAAGAGTAATACCCACACAAATATTTTTGGATTCCGAGGGAAAAGAAATTTTCAGGCATGAGGGATTCTATCCTTACGAAAATATAGAAAAACTAATTGACGGGTGGCTTGAATAGTGGAATCTCTGTTTAATAATCTTTATACGTGGCTTACTCAGTCGATACTCTTCTCACTCATTGCATCTTTCATCTGGGGGCTTTTGAGCATAATTCTCTCTCCCTGCCATCTTTCAAGCATACCTCTTCTCACAGCAGTGATAATGAGAGATAAAGAGATTACACATAAAAAATCACTTCTCTATTCCATTTTTTTCTCATTAGGAGTCTTTCTTTCAATAATAGTGCTTGGACTGGTAACTTCCATTTTGGGACGCATTTTGGGGGACATTGGAAAAGTAGGCAGTATCGCAGTCTCTTCTGTATTTATAATATTCGGTTTTGTCTTTCTTGATGTGATCAAACTCGACTTTCTTGATTTTTCCCTTGTAAAAAACATCAGTTCCAAGACGCGCCTCTCATCATTCGTAATAGGCTTTCTCTTCGGAATAGGAGTGGGTCCCTGCACATTTGGCTTCATGGCGCCTGTTCTGGCTCTCTCATTCAAAGTTGCAGGAACAAATTTTTTATACGCACTCTCATTGATTCTCATATTTGCTCTCGGCCATTCGATAGTGATAATACTCGGACTCTCGTTCATGACTTTTCTTTCAAAGACCCTTAAATGGTCTGCAGAGTCAAAATCTGCGCTTGTGATAAGGAGAATTTCAGGACTAATTCTCATACTCGCGGGAATTTATTCGATATTCAAACTCTTTTAGGAGGCAAAATGAAAAAGAACATTGTAGTATTCTGCGTCTGCCAAGGCGATTGCCCTTTTTATAAAAAAGTAAACCTATATGAACTTGTAAGAAAGATAAGAAAGACAAACCTCGCTTATTTCGTGACAATCAATCTCAAATTATGCGAGAAAGACGGACTTAACTATCTTGAAACTCTAATTAAAAGCAAGGATATAAATAACATAATAATTTCTGCATGCAACGCGGAAAATCAATCAGAGAAATTTATAAAAACCTTCAAAAAGTTTGCTTTCATCGAAACGAGTTTTCATCCAATAGAAGTTCAGGGAAAAGACACAGCCAAAGTCTACAATGAAATAAAAGCAATTCTTAAGAAGCTCTCCTAAGGAGAAAAAATGAACAGCTTAAAAAAATTATCAATTGTCATAGCAATCTTCGCACTGGCGTATTTTCTTCCTGCAACCAATCCGCGCCTGCTCGGAGCAATTCAGGAATCACTCATAATGCTGAAGGATTATGCTCAGAAGCATGTTATTCTATGCCTTGTGCCTGCTCTATTTATTGCCGGTGCCATTTCAATATTTATCTCAGGAAATGCAGTCATGAAATATTTCGGAGCAAAAGCAAATAAGATTTTGGCATATCTTATAGCATCTGTTTCAGGCACAATTCTTGCCGTTTGTTCATGCACTGTTCTGCCGCTGTTTGCAGGAATTTATTCAAGAGGCGCAGGAATAGGACCTGCAACTGCATTTCTTTACTCAGGTCCGGCAATAAATATTCTGGCAATAATACTCACTGCAAAGATATTGGGATTTGAGATGGGGTTTGCCAGAGCCATTGGAGCTGTTCTGTTTTCAATAGTCATAGGACTTCTGATGGAGATTACATTTAAGAATGAGAAGAGAGAGAGTAAAAACGAAATTATTTATGAAGAGAGTGAAGAAAAACAGCATTTATTGAAAAACGGACTCTTTTTTGCATCAATGGTCTTCATACTTATATTTGCCAACTGGGCGAACTCTGATAATGTATTTTTTCATTCAATTTATAATGTAAAATGGATTCTTGTATTTGTTTCTTATGCTCTGCTTAATTTTGTTTTAGTAAAATGGTTCAAAGTTAACATTCTGTATTCGGTGATATCCCTTATTCTTCCGCTTATTGCATTTTTCCTTTTCCCCTCACAGCCTCTTATAGCATTTGTGATAGGAATAGTGTTGACAACAGTAACATCTCTTTTATCTTCAGAGGATTCCAAAATGTGGGTTGCATCAACAGAAACATACCTATACATGATACTTCCCTATCTCTTCATAGGAGTTCTTGTTTCCGGATTCCTTCTCGGAATGCCGGGAAGCAACAAAGGCATAATTCCTGCAGAATGGATTTCAAATCTTGTTGGAGGCAATTCTCTAAGAGCTAACTTCTTCGCATCAGTGGTCGGAGCATTCATGTATTTTGCCACATTGACTGAAGTGCCCATACTGCAATCTCTCATAGGAGCGGGAATGGGAAAGGGTCCTGCATTGGCTCTTCTGTTGTCAGGACCTGCTTTATCCCTGCCTTCAATGCTTGTGTTGATTAACATAATGGGAAAAAAGAAGACCTTTGTCTTCATTCTTTATGTCATCGTCCTCTCCACCATAGCCGGCCTAATCTTCGGTAAAATAATAATTTAGCTTGGGGACGGTGTATCATTTTTATCACGATTTAATCCAGTAAAAAGGAGTCATAATGAAAATCGAAATTCTCGGAACAGGATGTCCAAAATGTAAAAAACTTGAAGAGAATACAAGAAAAGCAGTTGAAGAATTGAAGATTGATGCTGAGATAGTGAAAATAACTGACATTAAGGAGATTATGAAATACAAAGTCATGCTGACTCCTGCACTTGTTGTTGACGGAAAAGTAGTTCTCTCAGGCAGAGTTTTATCATCAGAAGGAATAAAACCTTTGCTGAAATCGTGATAAAAATGATACACCGTCCCCATATAAAAGTTACACCGTCCCCAGATAAAAGTCCCCTTATAAAAGTTACAGGAGACTTGACAATGTTGTAGAGGGGAAGTAAAATAAAAAGTTATGAGATTTTTAATATTCAGCATTTTATGTTCGGTAATTGTAGCTAATCTTTTAAAGCTCTTCTCTATAGATAAAAGTATTTCAACTTTATATTTGTTTTTAGGCAATTACCTTGTGGCTTCAATAATGGGATTTATATTTTCATTCAATACCGGTTATTCACTAAATCTGTCGGACATTATCCTGTCAATAATTTCAGGGCTCTTTTTTTTGCTTGGATTTATTTTCTTCATGAAGAACATTTCGGTAAACGGACTCTCCATCTCGGTCTCGACTTTCAGAATATCCCTGATAATACCTGTTATAGGATCTCTATTGCTTTTCAAAGAGTTTTTATCCATCGTCAATTATTTAGGTATAATTTTAATATTAATATCATTTCTTCTTCTTGGAGATGCAAAGAAACAATACAAAATCGGACTCTTGGTTCTGTTGTTTTTTATTGCGGGTTTCTCTGATTTTTTTCCGAGAATTTTCAAGCAGTACGGCCATCACAATCCTGACTCTTTGTTCCTTTTCTTAAATTTTCTTTTCGCTTTTTTCTTTAATATAATCTTCATCGTGGCAAAAAAGGCAAAGTTTTCTTTTTCCTCTTTGATTTTCGGATTCTTTTTGGGTGTGCCGAATTTTCTAACCACTCTTTTTTTGATGAAGGCATTTAATAATGTCCCCGCTACTCTTGCATATCCGATTCTCTCATCAGGTACGGTAATACTGACGATGTCATCTGACTATTTATTTTGGAAGAAGAGATTCACTAAAAAAGAGTACTTTATTTATTCTTTAATACTGGCTGGTATAATTCTCACAGTCTTATCCTTTTGACGGGTCTATCCCTCTTTGAATCTATTTTATTTTATCTAATTCATCAGCTTCTATGATAAATCCCTTTGAATCATATTTGTATTCTTTCTTTTCGAGGAAGAACATCGGCACACCCTCCACTTTGAGCTGAGGAGGCGCTTTTTTTATTGAATCCTTGACTGAAGTGAAATACTCATTTTTAATGATATAGAAATAGTTGTCGCGTATTGACCTTGTAAATGCCAATCCGTTTTTATCAGCCATCGGTTTTCCTTTTGAATCCAGATTGAGATACGAAATAAGATATCCGTTTAAGTCATAAAAGTATTTTACTCCGTAAACACCAATACTGTTTGGCACAGGATTTCCATCCTTATCAAAGAAATAATCTGTTTTTATTGTAAGTTCGTTTGAATCGGCTCTTGCAGTGCGAATCTCGCAATAGCCGTATGCGCTGTTAATGTTGTTACTAAACACATCCTTGTATGCCTGATACACAACCTGCCCATTATCATTGTACTGGAATACTATTTTTTCTACTCCGTTTTTGTCCTTCTTCACATTGCCTTCTTTGTCTAACCGCGTCGAAACAACCTTGTCTATGCCTCCTTCATTTACAAATTCAAGATAATATGTATTCACACCGTATAAATCTTCACACAAAAGTCCGTCCTTTGAATAGTTGCTCCATTCCATAGTGAAATCTTCTTTGTTAATAATCTTCCCTCCGTGCATCATCCTTGTAAAAGAATGAACAATTTTATACACAGATCCTCGCATCGAAACACTCTCTCCCAATGAATTGTATGCAGTATAAGTCACTTCGGTCAGTTTGAAAGTATCCTTATCATTACAAACAGAATCACTTAATTCATAAATGCTGTCTTTATATTCTATTTTTAGTTTTGATATTCCTTTTCCAAATCCTGCAAAATTTCCAGCTATTTCATTCATTTTTGTAAGGGATCTTATCTCAACAGGCCTCTTTTCCTTATCGTACTTAAATTGAAAACACTCTATTTTCTTCGCCTCTCCTTCAACCACCTGCTGTACTCCGACAAACTCTCTGGATTTGTTTAGCTCCACAAACCTATAGTATTCCGCTTTTGCCTGAAGTATTACAGTCGCTGATATCAATAAAAACAGAAGAATCATTTTTTTCATGCAAACTCCTTTTTTATTAAAGACACAATTTTCTTAATTGTGTTTATTTATCCAGTGAATTATATCTTTGTAAATATCTTTTCTGTTTATTTCATTGATAAGCTCATGTCTGCAATCCGGATAGAAAAAAAGTTCTACATCTTTGACTGCGAATTTTTCATAAAGAGAAGCAACCCGCTTTACACCCTTTGTGAAATTGCCCACAGGGTCATCAGCTCCAGATATAAAATAAATCGATATTTCAGTGTTTGTCTTTTTTATTTCATGCAGTTTTGCAAATCTGAAGTAGCCGAATATCATGTCAAAATAGAATGATGCAGTAAATGGGCCTTCGCAGTAATTTTCATTTGCATAATTATCTACTCTTTCTCTATCTCCGGAAAGCCATTCAAAGAGAGTAATCTTTGGATTGAATTTCGAATTGTATCCGTTATACTGAAGTTTGTAAATCAGATTGCTTCTGTGTCTCTCTCCAAAGAAGAGCATCTGCAGAAAAGCAATTTTCATTGCAATAAACTCTCCTAATGACGGGAGTCCGTTCGCACCTGATAATATTGCTCCATCGTATCCTGTATTGAATCTCTCCATATATCTCCTTAAAAGCATAGACCTCATAGAATACCCGAGTATGAATAATTTTCTCCCGGGATTCTCCTGCAATGCAATTTCAGAGACTCTTCTTGCATCAGAGACAAGCGACTCCCACTTGAACAATTCTCCAAGATATCAGTCCTCTTCTAAAGTTCCAGCAGTTCTGCCATGCCCTCTCTGGTCATGTATGTAAACCGCATACCCGTTCTTAACAAGAAAATCAATGAATTCCCCATACCTTCCGGAATGTTCAGCAATACCGTGGATTATCTGCACTATCCCCCTTATTTCACCTGAAGGACATTGCTTTCTTAAAAAAAGTCTTTGACTCTTGTCAATCTCGATAAAAACAGTTTCGTGCTTCACTTTTTCTTCCTCTCTTCTTCAAGCACTGTTTTGCATGACGGCACTATTACCATAAAATCCACAATTTTTTTGCACGGATACTCGGTGCATTTTCCGCAGTTTTTTGCCTTTTTTGAAATTGCGCATAACCGCATTTCGCACTCTTTGCAGTGAGCAAATAGCACAAGACTCTTTGATATACATCCGCCGCAATTTATGCTCTCCGGTTTTATTTCCGAATTGAACATCTTTGACCACTCTTTTGCAGTCTTTTTCCGCATATTTTTGTCGTTATTTTTATACGCTAAATACGCGGGACATTCTGTGCATATTAATCCGCAAACTGCAATGATTCTTTTCATAATTGCTCCTTTTTAGAAAACTTATTTTATCAAATGAATAAACATTTTTCCAGTTCATAGAAAAGAGTAAATCAGCATAAAGAATATTAATTGAGAAAAATAATATGAGCGTAACAATTTTGAATCCTTTTCATTGACTGCACCCCAAAGTATCATAGAAAATATAAATGCAATCATGAACCAAGCGGCATAATTCTGAAACGGACCAATTCCACCAATCATACTTCATAGCGACCGGCTCTATCAGTATATCGAGGAATACAAGCATCACACCTGAAATAACTGATGACAGAAATCTGTTAGAAGCAATTGCTTTTGATACGGATAATGAACTTAATATCAGAACCAGCCAATTCAAAGCGATTATCGGAGGAACATTCATGAATTTGATTCCAAGAGACGCCCCGTATGAATAATCGCCGAATATGCGTCCGGTGCTTACTCCTGCAGATTCAATCGCAAATGTAGCCAAAAGAGTCGCAATTAGGTAAAGACAGCTCTTAAAACCAATCTCCAATCCTCTTAATGTAATGTAAATGCCTGTGGCAAGAAGAAAAATAGGAGTCATGAATGTAAAAAAATCTTTGAACTGCATGATTGAATATCCGACAGCGCATGTGATAAATAATATGCATATAATCGGAATTTCAATTCTCTTTATCATGCTGAAATATTGAAATATTTATTGAGTAAAGTCAAGAGCATCCTTCTTTTTATTTCGAAAATCTCTTGAATTTATTTTTTATTGTGATAAAATTATTAGAATTTAACTAAGGAGTGTAAAATGATACAATACGATTTATCCTTTTCCAAGAATATAAAGTCAATGAAACGATCTGTAATCAGGGAACTCTTGAAAATGACGCAATCACCTGAGATCATTTCATTCGCAGGCGGACTCCCGTCTCCCCAGTCATTCCCGATAGAACCATTGAAGCAGATAACAATGGAAGTGCTTGACAACAACGGCACAAAAGCATTGCAATACGGCTCAACAGAGGGGCTTCCTTTGTTGGCAGATGAACTGATAAAACTTATGGCTCTTGACAATGTCAAAATTGCAAAAGAGAACCTCGTAATAACCATTGCATCCCAGCAGGGACTTGACCTTGTCGGCAAGATATTTCTTAATCCGGGAGACATTGCGATAGTTGAAAGCCCCACTTATGTTGGAGCATTGAGCGCATTCAATTCATACAGGGCAAAACTTATAGATGTGGAGCTTGACAATGACGGCATGCGGATCGATGCTCTGAAGAAGACTCTTGCAGATTTGAAGAAGAAGAAGAAAAAACCGAAATTCATCTATGTGATTCCTGATTTTCATAATCCTGCAGGAGTGACACTCTCTTATGAGAGAAGAAAGCAACTCATAGAAATAGCCAAAAAAGAAAAAATTATGATAATCGAAGACAGTCCTTACAGAATGGTGCGATTCCGCGGAAATACAATCCCGTCACTCTATTCCATGGATAAAGACGGACTTGTGATATCTCTCTTCACATTCAGCAAAATTTTTGTTCCCGGCTTCAGACTCGGATGGGCAATAGGTCCGAAGGAGATAATAGACAAGATGGTAATAGCCAAACAGGCGACTGATTTATGCACTCCTGAATTCACGCAGTATATAACTGCATCATTTTTAAAGAAGGATATGCTTCTAAAGACAGTTAACCACACTGTTTCAATCTATAAAGAGAAGAATGAGCTGATGCTTGAAATGCTTGAGAAGTATATGCCGAAGAATAAGGGAGTAGTATGGACGAAGCCTGACGGAGGATTATTCTTATGGGTTACTCTTCCAAAGCAGTATGACTGCGATAAAATATTCCAAAAGGCGATTGAAAAGAAAGTAGCTTATGTAGTCGGTTCCGCATTTTATGTCGGAGGAAAGAAGAAAAATTCTTTCAGAATGAACTTTTCATACCCGTCAAAAGAGCAGATAGTCGAAGGAGTTCAGCGTTTGGCTAAAGTTATCGACGAAGTAATAAAATAGTATTTGAAATTTCCTAAAATAAAAAAAGGGCGCAAAAGCGCCCTTTTTTACGTCTGCTCCCACATACGTTTCAGCAATCCTTTGTTGTCTTTCCAACCCTTTTCAACTTTTACAAATATTTCGAGAAAAACATCTCTTCCTAAAAATTCTTCAATCATTCTGCGCGAACGCACACCCACTTCTTTTAACGCGCGTCCTTTTTCACCTATGAGTATTCCCTTTTGGCTGTCTCTCTCCACAAGAAGCTTTACTCTGATATAATCTTTCCTGTCAGGTTTTTCAGTGAATTCATCCACTATTATGCCTGTAGAATAGGGAACCTCATCTCCGTATATTTCAAATATCGATTGTCTGACAAACTCGGAGACAAAGAATCTCTCCGGTTTCTCGGTGATTATATCCTCTGGATAAAAGAGATTGTCGTGGGGAAGGTATTTTTTAATCGTATTTACAAGAATATCAAGATTCATATTATTCAGAGCCGAAATCAAGATCACATCCTCAAACGATTCCTTCAATTCTTTTTCAATGATTTCGCCTTCCTGTGCGCTTATTCTGTCTATTTTATTTAAGACCGCAATTGAATGCTGATTAGGCGAAAGATTTATTTCAAATCTCTCCTTATAATTTCTCTCCTCAAAAAGAAAGAGAACAATGTCAGCGCTCTTCACGCTCTCCTTTATATCCCTTAACATCCACTCTTCAAGCATATTCTTTGTCTTTAAAAATCCGGGAGTGTCATAGAATATTATTTGAGAGTCATCATCCATATAGATTCCCTGAATTGACGCTCTCGTAGTCTGCGCTTTGTGGCTTACAGCGCTGAGTTTGAATTTCAGCAGTTGATTCAAAAGAGTGGATTTGCCTGTATTGGGTCTTCCTATGATTGATACATATCCGGATTTCATTATGCTCCGAACTTCTTAAGTCTGCCGCTTGAAGCAAGCATCAAAGGCATGAGCTGTTTTGAATATATCCTTTTAATTGCGCCTTTCAGACATTCTCTCTCGGTGAACTTTTCTGCATCCGATTTCCTTGAGTGCTTTCCTATGAGAAGAAGAGGCACAGGATGATGCGAGTGGCTCATCATGACTGACGGAGTTGAATGGTCAGCGGTAATTGCAATCACATCAAATTTCAAATCCAATATTTTAGGAAGAAGAGAATCAAAATTTTCTATCACTTTGACTTTTTTTGCGAAATCTCCGTCCTCTCCGTATGAATCCGTTTTTTTGACATGGAAGAAGAAAAAATCGTACTTTTCATAATTATCCTTCAATGTCTCTATCTGATCTTCAATTGTCTCTCCGGTTTTAAGGATCTTCATCCCCACAAGTGTTGCAAGCCCTTTGTACATGGGATAAGTCGCTATGCAGCATGGATTGAGCATATACTTCTCTTCCATAGTGGGAATATCCGGCATCTTTGAAATACCCCGAAAGAGAGCGGTATTTGCTTTAGGCTCGTCTTTCAATGCTTCAACTATCATTGCATACACTTTATTTATTATTTCCGCGCATTCTTTTGAGCTTTCATTATTCGGTTTTGCCTCTATCGGCTTCTTTCCGATCTCCTGAGGGTCAGTGTCATTCACATCCGCATTTCCCTTTACCCCCCTTATTACAAGAACGAATCTGTGTTCTTTGCCTGCATAAAATTCAATCTTTTTTCCGTCTGCATTTTTAATGCGTTCTTTAAGTTTTTCAACGAGCCTCTGATTTTCTTCACTGGATATTCTTCCTGCTCTCCTGTCAATTATGACATGATTCACATCCATAGTGGCGAAATTGCATCTCACAGTCACAGTCTCCTTATCCACATTTATATTCAGCCCCAATGCCTCAAGGATTCCCCTTCCTATAGGATAATCGGACGGTTCATATCCGAAGACTCCCAAATGCCCGGGGCCGCTTCCCGGTGTTATTCCTATATCAACAGGTATCATGTCTCCTGTTTCATTCTCCTTTGCAAGTTTGTCAAGATTGGGTTTGAAAGCAGTCTCAAGCTCTGTCATTCCGCTTTTATCCGGAAGTCCGCCCACACCGTCAAGTACTATCAAAAGAAGTTTGCTCTCATTCGGATTTAATAGTTCTCTGAATAAAACCTCTTTCATAAACTCCTCCACTTTTCAAAAAATATTTGAAATACATCTTCGTGAAGCCCTATAGGATAGTAGAGATTTGCTCCATGGTAATCGCTTCCGCCTGTCACGAGAAGATTTCTCGGATTTGCGAATTCAAGTAGCAAATCAGTGTGTATCGTCTTATTTTTAGGAGTATAAACCTCCACTCCGTCAATTCCTGCGGCGTATATCTCTTCACGGTCAGTATATGCGTCATTTTCAAAAGGATGAGCCATGACTGCGAGTCCTCTGAGAGAATGTATCATGTTCACGGTCTCTTCAATAGTGAAGCTCATCTTAGGCACATAGCATGGTTTATTGTCCCCTATGTATTTTTCGAATGCCTCTCTTATATCATTTATCTGACCTGTCTTCATCATTGCATGCGCGATATGATTTCTTCCGACAGATTCCGACTCGTGCGCCTCCAAAAGCACATCTTCAAAATCAATCTGAATATTTCTCTCTCTCAGAAGATTTACTATTTTTTCGGCTCTTTCAACTCTGTCCCTCTTTCTCGATTCCAAAAGCTCTCCTGCCTTTTCGTAATCTTTAAGGTATCCTATTATGTGAACCTGCCTGCCATTATTGATTGTTGAATACTCGACTCCCGGTATGCATGTCATTTCATTCTTTTCGGCGAATTCAATGCTCTCCTGAATAGAGCGTATTGAATCATGGTCAGTGATTGAAAAATATTTTATTTTATTCTTTTTAAGGATTTCGCAAAGCGCAGACGGGGAATAGCTTCCGTCAGAAGCATTGGTGTGCAAGTGAAGGTCTGCAACAACTGAATTCATCACATACCCATGTCTGCTACGATTTGATTTACTATTGAATCATCAATAAAAGTCTTCTTCTCTATAAATGCTTCTAAAAGAGCATTGTCGCACAGAGTATTGATAAGACGGGGTTTTCCTTTTGAAGATTGATGTATAAGCTTTAAAGCTGATTCGGTGAAGAGCGGCTCTGCTCTTCCTGCGATTTTAAGTCTATGCAGAATATATCCCATTGTTGACTCTTCATCCAGAGGAGGCAGAGTGAGCTTCATGCTTATTCTTTCATAAAGAGGCGGGTCAAGACGAAGATTCTCTTCAGTCTCCGGCATTCCGAAAATTAAAAATGTTATCAGATTACCTTTATCATTCTGAATGTTCAAAAGGCCTCTGAGCTCCTCCATTATCTCTCTGCTTTTAAGCATATTCGCTTCGTCTATCATCACAACAGGTTTTTTCCCTTTGTCATTTAAAAGAGTCAGCTGTTTATACACATGTCCGATTATATCAATCTTATTGTCAGTCTCGACTGTTGCTCCAAGCTGAACTGCAATTTTTTTTAAAAGCCATCCGGCATTTATCTCAGAATGTATTATTACAAGAAGCGCTACTTCGTATTCATTCGGTTTGGAAGAAAAATAATCAAGAAGTCTTCTGGAAATCGTAGTCTTTCCGGTTCCTATGTCTCCAATAAGGACAGCCAAACCTCTTCCCTGATCTACAACATGCAGGAGTTTAAGAATAGCCTTGGAATGAAAGGGCGAATTGTAATAGAATCTGTCGTCAGGAGAGCTTGAAAACGGCGCGGACTTGAATCCGAAATATGTATTGTAATCCATATTACATATAACTCACCTTATTATTTTTCTTCGCAATGTTCTCTTTCTCTTCATCTGTCAGCTCGACAGTGAAATTATCAACATCAAAATCATCAAGGTTCATATCTGAAGTAATCTCGTCCTTGAGAATTGCAGAGAAATCAATAAAGTCATTCTGTTTTTCAGTCTTCTGCTGGGAAGCCTGTTTTTCAATCTCCTTCGGGGTTGACTTCAGAGCATTGATTCTCTTCTCGACATCCTCAAATTTTGCGTCAAATGTGAATATTTCATTGAATAATTTCAATGCTTCCTTTGTCATTTTTTTTGCTTCATACAATTTACCGAGTGTGTATTTTATTCCAAGATACTCTATTTCCTTCCTTCCCTTATCGGAAAGAGCTCTCAAGAGAGAACTCTCTGCAAGGTCATACTCCTGCTTTTCAAGGAAACAGACTCCGAGCATCTCAAGAGATTTCACTTCATAATCTTTATGTTTTACTGATTTTTGAAACTCCTCTATAGCCATGTCGTACAAGCCCATCTCCTTGAATGACAATCCCAAGTCATAATGGCTTGATACATCGCTCTCTTCAATATTTTGGTCAAGCCCCTCTTTAAGTTCGTCCAAAAGCTCCTGCAGAGACCAGACTCCCTGATCCTGCTGCGGAGCCGACTCTTCGATTTTGAATTTCGGCTTGTTTCCTTCATTCTTTCCCTTAATTATATCCTTGGCTGTCACATGCTCCGATTCCTTTAAAAAATCAAGGTTTGTCATGTCCTCAAGCAGTTCTTTTGCAAGGTCATCCATTGGATTTGACTCTTCCGCAGGCATCTGCTGATTGAAAAATCTGTCAGCTCCCAAGTGTTGCTCCGCGGGCTCCTCAATTTTGGGCTGAGGAGTCGGCTGTTGAACAGATCTCTGCTGTTGAGGCGCAGATTGCTGCTGCGTCTGTGAAACCTGCTGTTGAGACGCAGGCTGTTGAACCGGCTTGTGCTCTTCAAAAGGCGACTGAGGTTTTCTCTTTACATCAAGAGCGGTTTTAATCTGCAGAGCCGGCTGACATGAAGGGTCAATTCTCAAAGCGCTGTTTGCATAATTCAATGCGTCGGAAGGCGACTTATCCATTGCCTGCTTTGCAAGATGCACATAAGGAAGAACAGCTTCATTATACATCTGTATTTTATTGGCTATCTCTATTATCCTTTTGACTGCCTTATCTTCATCCGGTTTAATCTCAAATATTCTTTTATAAACTGTCAAAGCATTCTGCATATCATTTGTCTCAAAGTATCCGTCAGCTCCCTGATAGTATGACTGAACAGCTCCTCCAATGTCAATATCCTCCTGCAGTTTGCCGAGCTCAACAAATGAGCCGAAGCTTGACGCATCCTCTTTGAAGAGTCCGTCCAATTCATTTGACGAAGGACTGCTTTGAAAATTATCAGATGTTGATTTAATTTTCTGCTCTGTTTCAGGATGACTCTCCTGAGCCTGCGACATAGAAAATGTTTCATCAAGCTGTCTCGACAGACCTTCCGTAAGATCATTTATGTCTATATCCATACTCTCTTCGGGAATCGGCCTCGGCGGTTCTACTTTGACCTCTTCAATAACTTCAGGTTTGCGCTCCTCTCTGGCAGGTCTGCCCATTTTCAAATCAAGCTGAGAAATCTTTTTCCTTGTTGCAGTCGCCTGAGGAAGGTCTCCTCTCTTCAGATGGTATGATTCTATCTCTCTGAGATACTCCATTGCAAATTCAAAATTATTCTCCTGCATGTATAATTCAACAAGCTTGTCCTTTATCTCCACTTTGTCAGGCATAAGCTCAAGAGTCTTTTTGAATGCCTCAATTGCAAGAGATTTATTGTTCGATTGAAGAGCTTTTTCAGCGAGAAGTATATAACTGTTTAATGCCTCTCCGAGAGAACCCATTTTTTTGTAAAGCTCAGCTATTGTTTCATACATTTCAATAAGGGTGGGGTCAACTTTGATAATCTTCTTTGCCATCACTATGGCATTTGAATGCCATGACTGATTTACATATATTGTGAGTGCGGCTCTGTAATTTTCAACTGCCTCTGCATTCTTTTTCAGATTATTTAAGTAAATATCTCCGATGATATTATAAAAAGACGGGTCGGGATTGCTCTTCAATGCAGCAAGAATCTGCATATATATTTTGATGGCCTTATCGTATTGGCCTTCATTCTGCGCTTTGCGCGCCTTTTCTTTCGCTTCACCTAAACTTGCCATTACTCTCCTTTTTAAGCTCAAAACATATACTTATAACTCTCTTCGAAATGAAGTCAATTGTCTTTTCAGACCCAATGAATCAGAGACTTCGTCTATCATCTGACCGTCAATAGGTATCCTCTGAAGAAATGCCGCTTCAAGAAGGGCATTGTCGCATATGGTATTTATAAGACGGGGCCTCCCGTTGGCATAATTGTAAATCAGATCAACTGCCTCCTGCGTAAATATGGAGAGAGTGCCTCCTGCAACAGAGAGCCTGTATTTTATATAGCCGTATGTCTCCTCTCTTGAAAGAGATTTCAGATATGCCCTTGCGGCGACTCTTTGGATGAGAGCTTCATTCTGCATGATGTTCTTTTCCAATTCAGGCACACCTATAAGAATGAATGTGATTATTCTCCTGTCCGAAAGTTCAAGATTCAAGAATCCTCTTATCTGTTCAATCACTTTTACATCAGAAATTTTATTGGCTTCATCGATCATTATGACTGCCTTCTTTCCTTCCTTATCAAGTCTTATCAATTGCCTTGTTATGATATTCATAGGATCCGACATGAGATTGGTTGTGTCTTTAATGCCTACAAGCTGGGCTATCCTTGAATAGAGCCATTCATCAGTGAAGTTTTCATGGGTTAAAACTACAAGCCCTGTCTGGAATTTAGGATTTTTTGTCAAATAGGATAACAGCTTCCTCGCCACAGTGGTCTTCCCTGTTCCCACCTCGCCTACAAGCATGGCAAATCCGCGCATCTTGTCAGCCGCATGCATCAGTCTCAATAAAGCCATTTTATGTTGCTGGCTCTCAAAGAAAAATCTGGTGTCAGGTATGTTTGCAAACGGCTCAAAGGACATTTTAAAGAATTCTTCGTAATTCATAAAACTCCTCACTTATCAAAAGTGAATGTTAGAATCATCCTTTTCTTTATCATCAATCAATCTGTTTATTTTATACCTATTTTTACCATTTGTCAATTTACTTATCTTTTCTTTTATATCAAGAAAATCCGGGTCAATCTGCTCCATCTCCTGATAAATCGCCAGAGCCCTGACGGATTCCTCCTCTTCAAAGAGCGCGGCAAGCTTGTACATGAGAGGAAGAGAATCCTCATTTGAGGAGCTGTTTATCTCAGAGGAGAGAATATTCTTGGCATTCTCCTTCTTTCCCATTTTTATCAAAGTACTGCAGAAAGTCAGAATCATTTTCACCTTTGCCTTTCCCTCTGAAAGAGATATCGCTTTTTTAAAATATATCTCAGGAATGGAGTCTATGCCTGCATCCCTCATTTTTATAGATAATTCAAAATACCTTGCCCCGATATCCCTTCCGGGAGACTCATTAATTGCAGTGACAATTTTTGTAAAGTCTTTCTCTCTGAAACCGGCTGAAATTCTCTCTGAAGATTCAGTTTGAAGAGGATATTTTAAAGACATTTCATTAAATCTGGATGTCTCTTCAATAAGCCTTTCAATGAATTTTTCAGCCTCTTCATTCATTTTCATCATTAAAAAATGATTGAAGAGATGATAGTGAATCTGATACTGGTCGTCAAAAAACGAAATCATTTTAAGAAGCACAACAACCGATTCTGCCCCCATTTTATATTTTACACTTTGAAAAAGATTCACATACGAATCAATCCGTGTGTCTTTATCCTCTATTTTGTCTGCATCCGTCAATCTGCGCAGAAAATCATCCATTTATCATTTTTCCTTTTGAAAATACCATTGAAGGAGAATCGTCTCCCATAAAATAAAACAATTGCCTGAAGTTCTCTCTTGCGAATACCAGAATATCGGCATCCTTTCCCTCTTTTATGCTTCCTGTCTTTATAGAGAGGTCAAGAGAATATGCAGGATTTAAAGTTATTGCAGGCAGAAGCTCTTTGGGGAGAAGATTATAATTTATCATTCCTATTGTCGCGGCAAGAAGAATGGATTTAACGGGAGACGAACCCGGATTGAAATCAGTAGAAACTGCGATTGTATTGCCCACTCTTCTCATATCCTCTATGGGTGGCTTCGTTTTAATCCTCAAAAGAAAATTCGTTGCAGGCAGAAGAGTGATGATAGTATTATTCTCTTTAATCCTTTCAAGGTCTGAAATATCAGGAACATTGAAATGGTCAACTGATTTTGTTTTTAGTTTTGCAGATACTGTTGACCCTCCCGAAAAATCAATTTCATCAGCATGAATTCTGCTCTTCAGTCCGTATTTTATGCCTGCCGATAGAATTCTCTCCGACTCTTCCGCCGTATAAACTCCCTTTTCGCAAAAAACATCGACATAGTCGGCAAGCCTCTCCTTTGCAATAAAAGGAATCATCTCATCAGTCATAAATTTTATATATCCGTCCCTGTCATCTTTATATTCAATCGGAATCTCATGAGCTCCGAGGTATGTTGATCTTATATTGATTTTGAATTCCTCTTTCAGTCTCCTTATCACTCTCAGCTGTTTGAGCTCTGTTTCTCTGTCAAGGCCGTATCCGCTCTTTATTTCGATTGATGTAATTCCCTTTTCAATGAATTTCTCAAGATTCTTCCTTGATTCATTAAAAAGTGTTTTTTCATCCGCCTCCCGCGTCATCTTAACGCTCTTCTTAATTCCGCCGCCTGCCTCAGCAATCTCTTTGTATGTGCTCCCCTTTGCTCGCATCTCAAATTCATCCTCTCTCGTTTTGTGAAAGACAAGATGTGTATGCGAATCTATAAATCCGGGGAGAGCTATTCCTCCTTTGCAGTCATAGACTCTGTCATATCCGGTCTCACTCGGATTTGAAAGCAGGGAGATTATTTTCCCGTCTTCAATTGCAATTGCATTTGATTTTGACACAATGTCCAAATCGCTTCCCAATGGAATAAATCCCTCTTCAGAATGGCATTGAACCACTTCACTTAAGTTTTTTAAAAGTATCTTCATTTTGCCATCGGCATATTTATGTTTTTATTTTTTGCGGTATCTATTGCGATTTTGTATCCTGCATCAGCATGTCTGACGACTCCTATTCCGGGATCATTTGTAAGCACTCTCTCAATCTTCTCCGCCTGAGACGAGGTTCCGTCAGCGAGTATAACCTGTCCTGCGTGTATGGAATATCCTATTCCTACTCCGCCTCCGTGATGGACAGAAACCCATGTTGCTCCGCTCGCCACATTTAGCATTGCATTGAGAACAGGCCAGTCCGCAATCGCATCAGACCCATCCATCATCGCCTCTGTTTCTCTGTTTGGAGACGCCGCTCCGCCTGTATCATGATGGTCTCTTCCTATTGCTATAGGTCCTGATAATCTTCCGCTCTTGACCATCTCATTCATTTTGAGTCCGAACAATGCCCGTTCTCCCTGTGAGAGCCAGCATATTCTTGCAGGTAGCCCCTGAAAACGTACAAGTTTCCTTGCCATCTCTATCCATAATCTCAAATGGTCATTGTCAGGAAATGATTCCAGTAAAGCTTTGTCTGTTTCGTAAATATCATTTTCATTTCCGGCAAGTGAGACCCACCTGAATGGACCTGATCCTTCGGAGAATAAATCCCTGATATATGCGGGCATGTATCCGACAATATCAAAAGCGTCTTTGACTCCATTGTCCAATGCCCTCTGTCTGAGATTATTTCCGTATTCAAATACATTGACTCCCGCTCTCTTCATCTCAAGCATTGTGCTTATATGTTTTGAAATCGAATCATAAACTTCTTTCATATATTTTTCTTTGTCCGACACTCTCAGCTTATCCGCCTCTTCTACGGAGTATCCCGCAGGTATGTATCCGAAGAGCGGGTCATGCGCCGCTGTCTGGTCAGTCAAAATATCAGGATAAATCTTTCTTCTCGCCATTTCAGGAAGCACTTCTGCGGCATTTCCGAAGAGTCCTATTGAAAGAGATTTTCCCTCTTTCAATGCTTTATCTTTAAGAAGCAATGCCTCGTCAAGATTTTTTGCCTTCACATCGCAGTATTTTTGTTCGATTTTTCTGTCTATATGCGATTCATCAACTTCAATAACTATTATAACTCCTTTATTCATAACTGCGGCGAGAGGCTGAGCTCCTCCCATCTCTCCGAGACCCGCAGTCACAGCCCATCTTCCCTTCAGAGTTCCGCCGTACAGTTTCTTTGCAATAGCATAGAATGTCTCGTATGTGCCCTGCAGTATTCCCTGAGTGCCTATGTAAATCCATGAGCCGGCAGTCATCTGTCCGTAGCATGTCAGACCCATTGCTTCAAGGCGGAGAAATTCTTCAAATGTGGCCCACTTCGGCACGAGAAGAGAATTGGTTATAAGAACTCTCGGAGCCCACTCATTCGTTTTAAAGACTGCAACAGGCTTTCCTGACTGCATTATAAGAGTTTCATCATTCTCCATGCTCTTCAATGTCTCTATGATTTTATAGTATGATTCCCAATTCCTCGCGGCCTTTCCCCTTCCTCCGTAGACAATCAGATTCTCAGGATCTTTTGCCACATCAGGGTCAAGATTATTCATCAGCATTCTCATAGGCGCCTCTGTCTGCCATGATTTGCATGTAAGTTTATTTCCTCTCGGCGCATGAATCGGGGAATATTTATGCATATCAAACTCCTATTTTAATTTTAAATATTTTTCAACAGTATTTACAATTTCTCCACTTAAAACCATCTCGGAGATTTTCTCGACATCTTTATAGAATGCTCTGTCCTTTTCAATCGGTTTTATCCTCTTGAAAAAATATTTTTTCAATTCATCAAGGGGTTTGGAGCTCTTCAATGGCTCCCGCATTGACAATGCTGTCAGACCTGCAAAGATTTCTATAGCAAGAACTCCTGCAGTGTTTTTTATCACTTCACTTAGTTTTCTCGCTCCTATTGTTCCCATTGAAACATGGTCTTCCTGCCCTAATGATGTGGGTATTGAATCCACTGATGCAGGATGCGAGAGGATTTTATTTTCAGAGACAAGAGATGCGGTTGTCACCTGAAGCATCATGAATCCGCTGTTGAGCCCTGCAGCCTTGGCTAAAAACGGAGACAGATTAGTCTGCACAGGGTCAGTCAGTCTGTATATTCTCCTGTCCGATATATTGGCAATTTCACTCATACCCATTTTTAGAGTGTCAACAGGGATTGCTATCATCTCTCCGTGAAAATTCCCTCCGGATACTACTTCATTGTCTTCTATGAAAACAAGAGGATTGTCAGTAGATGAATTGAATTCAACCTCAACAATATTTTTTGCAAAATAATACGCCTCTCTGGCGGCTCCGTGCACCTGAGGAATGCATCTTACAGAATACGGGTCCTGCACTTTCGCGCATTTTTTATGCGAGAGTCTTAAAGGAGAATCTTTGAGAAGATTCATCATATTCTCAGCGCTCTCCCTCTGCCCTCTGTGATTTCTCACTCTTGTTATTCTCTCTTCAAAAGGAGTTGTTGTTGAAAGAAGAGCATCTGCAGAGACAGCTGCCGCGATATCTGCTGTCTTTAAAAGTATTTCGGATTCTATCAAACATCTGCCTGCAACCGATGTCATCATCTGCGTTCCGTTTATCAGAGCCAAGCCCTCTTTAGGCTTCAGTTTTGCCGGCTTAATATTCTTCTTTTTCAGAACATTCATTGAAGGAACGCGCTTCCCGTTCTCTATGCACTCACCCTCTCCTATTGCCGCAAGGGCTATATGCGACAGAGGCGCAAGGTCTCCGCTCGCTCCCACAGAACCCTGCTGGGGCACATAAGGATATACTTTTTTATTAAGCATCTCTATGAGTGTATTGAGAGTATCCATGCTCACTCCGCTGTTTCCGCGGATAATCGTATTTATTCTGAGAAGTATGGCTCCTCTCACATCCTCGTAAGAGAATTTCTCTCCATATCCCACTGAATGCGAGCGTATTATATTTATCTGCAGTTCCTCTATTTTTTCAAGAGGTATGGATATATCCACAAGTTTCCCAAATCCAGTCGTCACTCCGTAAACACTGCTGTTCTCTCTTACGATTTTTTCAATGACTCTGTGTGAAGCATTGACTCTTTTTACTGCATCATCACTAAGTGAGATGCTCTCTCCATTCAGAACTATTGAATTATAATTTATGAGGTTAAGATTCTTTCCATTAAGCTTTGCCATTTATGCTCCTTGCTTATTCGCTTTTATTTTGACATTCACTCTCTGCGGATAACTCCATAAATCAACACCTGTCCGCAGATGTTTTTGGTATGATATTATATTATAATATAAAAAATGGAAAAATTCAAATAATATTATCGGTTTTTTCTATTTGAATCTGAAATTGTATAATGCAATCTGAGAGTATTTTTTGTCTGATACGGATTTGAAAACAAGTGTATCCCCTGTTAAAAACGGCAATGATATGTTTTCCACTGTATTCTCTATGAGAATTGTATCATTATTTATTATCAAAGCCCCCTTTTCTATAAACTCGCATTTTGCGTCAAAAATCAATTCTTGGTAATCTCCTTTGTTCTCGGCTTTGAAATAAGCATTATCAGCCATTCTCAATCCGAGATAATTTTCAAAGGAAGAGAGTGAAATTACATTCAAGTCAATGTATTTATCATTTGAGATTTCTATGATATTCTTTTTTAAAATCGCATGCGAGAAGAATTCTTTCTCCTCTTTTGAATGGAATCCGGGAGCAAATTCAGCAAAGAGAATAATAAATAAAAGAAAAATAATCATACGAATGGATTCTCTTTTGGAGAAAGAGATTCCCGCATTCTCCTTCCTTGTGTGTTTTTTCTCCTTTAAAGCAATAATAAAGAGAATGCTTGAAAGAGCAACCTGAATCAGCGTGAAGATTATTAGCATCGTGTCAGGAAGCGTGGGCTCTTTAAAGACTGCCAAAGCAATAAGAGGATTATACAAAATGAAATTCAAAATTGAAAGGACAGATAAAACGGCTATCCACAGAATATTCTTTTTTGAATAGTATAGGTAAATCGAGAGGAAGAAGAACGGATACAAAATGTGTTGTTCTCTTAATCCGACGAGAAAATTGAACCATACTATAGAAAAGAGCGCCATCTTCTTAAGTATATCCCATTCTTTCTTAATTGAAATCAGAATTGCCGCCGCAACAACAGCTAAAAGAGAGTAGCTGAGAAAAGAGATATTTAAAACATTGTAATTGAAATCAATGTATTTGCTGTTTTTTATCAAAGAGAGAATATTAAAGGCATATCCTGAAAAAGGAGAAGAGTAGAGTGTATTTGCAATCAAATCTTTTATTGAACTGACGATATTGCCTTTGATTATGAAGGGGGCAAAAAAGATTAAAAATGCTGTGAGCCCAGCGATAAGAGATTTTAATAAAAACTTTTTCTTATGTCCGTCCTCAATGAAATAGTGAAGAAATATGAGAAATACAAAGAAGAATGCGGTCTGCTTGACAAACAGAGCCAAAACCAGAAGAACGATGCCTGTTTTTTGATTCTTCTTCTCCATCTGCACAATGGACATGAGTATGAGAAAAACAATTATTATGTCGAATTGTCCGTTCAATACTGTTGATACTGCAAAAGGGGTGCACAAAAGATACGAAAAGAGAATCCGCTTCGAACCGGAGTGAAAGAATGATTTATAAAATAAAATGAAAATAAACAAAAGCGGAAGAAGTTTGTAGAAGAAGAGCATTGGAATACTTCCGATTTTAAGAGGAGAGAAGAATGAGAGAACCTTTCCCTGAAAAATTGAAATGTAAGCTCCAAGCGGAGGATAGTCGCACACTCTGTCAAAATACTTATTTATATTGTAAATTTCATTGACACCCTCTTTTATTGCAGTGTATGCCCAAATGTGGTAGGAGTAAATGTCATACTGTATTGTTATTGCTATTGAAGCGGATATTGCTACTACAATGAATAGGATAAAGAAAATTATTTTTTTGTCCACATTCCGATTATATTGCACTTTTCGTTTCAGTCAATACAGAACAGTCGGGATTTGACAAATTCAACATTCTCCCCTTGTCAGTAAAATCGACAGGACATTCGCATAACGAGATCATTCCCTCTTCGTCAGGAGTTCTCTCTTTCTTTTTAAGCATCATCGCTTTAAGCATGTTCATCAGAATCTTATTTAAAAAACTCAGTTTTGTGAAATCGAATCCGCCTCTCATATAGAATACTTTGATTTTTTTCAGCTCTTCAGAAGTGAAATTCTTTGCCTTCACTTTTTCATAGACCTTTTCAGATGACGGAGAAGCTCCAACATCAAAGATAGCGATTTTCTTTCCTGAGAACTTAGACATATTATTTTTGATTTTCTTTATTCCTGTAATACCGACAGCATAAAGGAATCCTCCGTAAATGACAGTATCATATTCAAGCATTTTTTTTGATGAAATTTCTTTTACAGGAAAAATGTCGCACTTAAGCTTATATGCTATCCATTCCGCATATTTCTTTGTAAATCCCGTCTGTAAATTGTAAATTACTACTGATTTCATCATTTCTCTTTAAATTTTTAAATTTTCGATTTTTTTCAATCTATTCTGCTGTATAAATCTATTCCTTTTTAAGATTATATCCTTATGAGTGCATAATTCATGAGAATTGATTTGGCTCTGCGGGCGGACACACAGGTACGGCCCTACGACATTTGATTAAATTTCTTAGCTTTACAGTTCCTCACAAAA
>DCUY01000054.1:0-149 GCA_002327905.1 Caldifarciminota bacterium UBA2202
GAATGAATAGAGGTAAGGAGATTGCCGCGCTTCGCTCGCAATGACGATCAAAAGAGGTTGCAAAGTGACAAGGTTACAGGGTTGCAGTAAACCCGTGAAGACGCACCGTGAGCCTTGAGCTATGAGCAAGTAAAATCAAATGCAATAAG
>DCUY01000054.1:183-13975 GCA_002327905.1 Caldifarciminota bacterium UBA2202
TAAGGAGATTCCCACGCTTCGCTCGGAATGACGATCAAAAGAGGTTGCAAAGTGACAAGGTTACAGGGTTGCAGTAAACCCGTGAAGACGCACCGTGAGCCGTGAGCAAGAGAAAGAAGTTGATAGTTTATAGTTAATAGTTAATAGTTCAGAGGCGGGGAGACNNCGCTTAGAGGTATGAGAGAAAAGCAAGACGCTCGGAATGACAGACTTTGTGAGCTGGTAAGCTGGTTAGCTCGTGAGCTGAAAAAGACAATTCGAATGCAGATAAGGATGTTGATTTTTTGATTGTTAATTGGACTATATTCATAAAAAAAGGGAGAAATAATGAAAAAAGTGACCTATTTTATGAAGAGAATCTTGTGAGCCCTTCGGTAAAAGTCTTTGCAGTCTCTCTCCTTTCGCGGATAAATCTAAAATCGAATCTCATTTCGCGCCGTATAATCCTCATGTCTCCAGTCAAAACATCTATGACAATTCCCGTCTCCATATTTGATTCTTCAGGAAGAATAGTGAAAAACTTCAATGTCTCCTTTAAGACAAAAGAAGAAACAATCGACGCATCAAGCTTTTCGTCAGGCATTTATTTTCTTCAGATAGGCAATTCAGGCAGAAAGATGCGGAAATTGACTATTCTGAAACAGTGACATCCCATATCGGATTATATTGACTAATGCCATTTAAACAATATAATGTAATAAAAGGAGTTTTATGAAAAAATATTTAATCTGTTTTTTATTATTGTCTTTTATTCTTTCTTCTTACAGCATATATGCTGAAGAGAAGCCATCCTATACTGATGGACAAAAGCAAGGAGAATCGGAAGCTTCAAGAGCAAGCACAACAACATGGACTCTTATCGGTTGCGGCTCCACATGTTTATTCTCCACTATCGGATGCCTTGGTTCTACTGCTTTAGGTTATCTGCTCTCTCCGAGCGCTCCTTTTATTTCTTCAGATAAAGGAGATGAATATGCGCGCGGATTTAAGGATTCATACGCATCCAAAGTAAAACAGAAAAGAGCAACGAGCGCTTGTGTTGGCGGCTCCATAATGACTCTTCTCCAGATTCTTTTTGCTATACCTGTTTATCTTATCTGGGGAGCATCAATTATTGCTTTGTTTAATTCTCTGAATTAATAAATGAAATTTTGCAGTTTAAACAATAAACAAATGGAGTACACATGTTAGTAAAAATGCTTCTTTTCGCGCAGGCGACAGCGCCTCATCAGAACCCTCTCATATCGCTTCTTCCGATAGTGATTATGTTCGTAGCACTCTATTTCCTCTTCATCATGCCTCAGCAGAAGGCCGACAAGAAACACAAAGAGATGCTCAAATCGCTTGATAAGGGTGCAAAGGTTCTTCTCTCTTCCGGAATCATAGGAACAATCACAAATGTCAAAGAGGATATACTCGTGATTGAAATAGCCCCTAAGGTTGAAATAAAGGTCATTAAAGGAACAGTGACAAAAAAATTAGAGGGCGACCAAGACATTAAAGATGCTTGATTATGCATTTATTGGAAATGATTCGACATCCCTCCTGTTTCTCTTAAAGGTAATTGACCGAAAAAAGCCGAAATTCATAATAACAGGAGCGGACAGAATTGAAGGAAGGGGCAGAAGACTGACCCCTTCTTTGCTTTCTGATTATTCAGAGAAGCTCTCAATACCCTATCTTAAAACAGATGCTCCAAACAGTGAAGAGTTTTTAAAAAGACTTGAAGCATTTGAAAGACCTGATTTTTTTCTTGTCTTTTCATTCGGTTATTATTTGAAAAAGGCATTCCTTGACTATCCAAAGAGGATGAGCGTGAATATTCATCCCTCTCTTCTTCCTCTTTACAGGGGAGCCGCGCCTCTCAACAGAGTTATAATGAACAATGAAAAAAAGAGCGGAATTTCATTTTTCAAGATGACATCAAGAATGGATGCGGGGCCGATTATTTCATCAAAAGAATTCATTTTGAATGAGAATGAAACATCTATAACCTTAAAAGAGAGGGCCGTAAACGAGGCGGCGAAAATTTTTCTTGATTTCAATTGGGAGAGAGATTTTATTCTTGAATATCAGAATGAAAACCTCGCTACAACAGCTGAAAAAATAGAAAAAAAGGAATTGATTCTTAATTTGTCTTATGACGCCCTTAAAGTTAAATGCGCGGTTAACGGACTCTCCGAATACGGTTTGAGAGCGATTCTCAACGGTAAAAGAATAAAAATCCTTAGAGCATCCGTAGAGGATTATATCTCAGAAAAAAATTCCGGACTCATTGAAATTAAATCGAAAAGGATTATAATGTATTGCAATAAAGGAAGCATCTCTCTTGAAGCGATTCAACCTGAAGGAAAGAAGGAGATGGATGCCGAGAGTTTCATTAACGGATATAAAATAAAAAACGGAGACAAAATATGTGCGGAATTTTTGGAGTGACAGGGTCAAAGAATGCATTCATAGACCTTTACAAGGGGCTTAAAATGATTCAGCACCGCGGACAGGATACTTGCGGAATAGTCACTTATGACAATCATTTTAACATTAAGAGGGCAGAGGGGCTTGTCACAAACGCATTTGACGAGAATGACATTCACAAACTAACGGGAACCGTGGGAATAGCTCAGGTGAGATACCCGACCATAGGAAAAGGAGGGGTAGAGAATGCTCAGCCCGTATATACCAACACACCCTACGGAATAGTGATGGCTCACAACGGCAATGTTTCCAATTATTACCAGCTCTATGACAGACTGCATAAAAAATACCACAGATACATAAACTCTGATGTTGATGTCCAGATAATTCTAAATACCTTTGCATATCATCTGAGCAGGAAGCAGAATTTTTCCTTTGAATTGCTCTGCGACACTGTAAAACAAGTATTCAAAGAGGTAAAAGGAAGCTACTCTGTTATAGCTTATATCGCGGAAAAGGGTTTTGTCGCATTCCGCGACCCGATAGGATTCCGCCCCTTGGCATTTGGAAGAAAGGACGGACTCACTGCATTCTCATCAGAGTCAGTATCGCTTGAAGCCATCGGTATAACGGATTTTGAAGATGTAAAGCCGGGTGAAGTGATTTTCATTGATGAAAAGGATATAATGAAGAGAAAACGCCTCATTGTATCAGAGCAGAAGGCATGCATTTTTGAGTGGGTTTATTTTGCAAGGCCAGATTCAATTATAGATGGAATAGATGTTTATAATGCAAGATACAGATTGGGTGAGAAACTTGCTGATGAGCTTAAAATTCAAAAAAATGAATATGATGTAATAATCCCAGTTCCCGACACTGCACGCACTGCCGCTCTTGCATGCGCCACCAGATTGAATATTCCCTACAGAGAGGGACTCATAAAGAACAGGTATATAGGAAGAACATTCATAATGCCAGGGCAGAAGAAGAGAATGGATGCAATCAGCGAAAAACTGCATCCTATAAGAATAGAACTTGAAGGAAAGAGAGTTCTTCTGATAGATGATTCCATAGTCAGAGGAAACACTTCAAAATCAATAGTAAAGCTTGTTCGCGATGCTGGAGCCAAAGAGGTTCATTTTGCAGTTTACTCTCCCCCTCTCCGCTATCCATGCTATTTCGGAATAGACATACAGAGGCCGGACGAATTTGTGGCAAACAGATGCGAAAAGAATAAAATCGCAGATGAAATAGGAGCTGATTCGCTTTACTATCTCTCTTTGGACGGTCTTATAAAAGGCGTTGGCATTGAAAGAACAAATTTCTGCAACGCCTGCTTCAGCGGAAAGTATCCATTAAAAGTCAATAGTATAGATATGGGCAAGATACACGCTGACAGAGGCAGTGCGCATAATTAAAGAAATCATGGAATTCGAAAAGGCGCTGTATGCCTCTTCTTGAAATCCTCTGCATTCTGATTAATCTCAATATTATCTCCGACACTCTTCTTCTGAATAACTTTTCCGATTCAATAATGCTTGACAATGCAGTATATGATAATTCTATTTTGATTCTTTCAGACGGAGAAATTCTGGAGAAAAATAAAGATTATTATTTTTCAAACGGCATTATAGATTTTTCTAAAGTCTTCAATCCGCCAATCATAGTAATCTATGAGAAGACAGAGGATAAAATTGCTTATTCATACAAAAAATTTTCACAGGAAAAGGATGAAGAGACAATTCCCGAGTATAATGAAATGCCTGCAGATTCAAAAGGCAATGTGGCAATAATCGGAGCAAAATCTTTTCAGATTGTCTCACAGAGCGGGAATCTTTCAATGGACCAGTCCCTTGATGTCTCTGTGGCAGGCAATATATCTGATGATTGGTCAATAGAAGGAAGAATCTATGACAACACATCAGATATAAATTCAACATCACTCAATTCGCCTTTAAGCCAGCTTGAAAACATTTTCATATCAGTTTACGGTTTAAAAGGAGAAGGTGTTCTCGGCAGTACATCATTTTCCGGATTTACAAATGAATTTTCAAGATTCAACAGAGAGATTTTCGGAGTAAAGTTCACTTCAAAAATATTAAATTACCCTTTTTCAATTTCAGCGGCAGGACAGAAGGGAAGAATCGCCTCCGCATCATTCTACTGCATACAGGGCATACAGGGTCCATATCCATTGACTGAGACTGCCAACCTGTCAATGTATGTAATCGCGCCCCAGAGCGAGAAAATTTACCTCAACGGAGAGCTTCAAAAGAGCGGAGAGGACAATGATTATACTATTGATTATTATAACGGAGAAATCACATTCACTCTTAAAAGAACTGTGGATGACAGGTCTTTCGTCTATGCAGAGTTTCAGACATACGAGGAACTCTCGCCTGTGACAGGATATTTTTTCAAATCGGGAGAAGACACATCGGGATTCTCTGCGCTTTTCAGCCATGAAGAGCAATCCGCAGTTGACAAAGAGAGTGAAGAGCTGTTGAAGACAATTCCTTCAGACTCATCCGCTTTTCTGCTTGAAGGATTCACTTTCGTAGGGATGGGAAACGGAGAGTATCTGCTCAATGATTCCGTATTCGTCTATGCAGGAGAGAAAGGAGGAGATTATACTGTTGATTTTTACTATGTGGGCTACCAAAAGGGCGATTATGCATACTCTCCGATTATTAATGCCTATGTATATGCAGGAAAAAATTTTGGAAATTATTCGGTTTACAGAACTCTTGAGCTTCCTTTCTCGACAGATTATTTATCTTTGTCCTTTATCAAAGATACTTATCTCGGAAAATTTTACATTGAGGCATGCGACGGGTTTTATAGAAACAACAGATATTCAAATGATAATGCAAGAGAGAGCGGATTGTCTTATAAAGCGAAGTACTTAACAAAGACTATCAGTTTTGGCAGGATAAGCATGAATTTCTCTGCAGAGCATGCGTCTCGTTCGGATGTTTACAGAAATAAATGGAGCTCAAACGTATCGGGAGAGGAGATATTCTACACCATAGCGAAGAGTATATATGCTGAAAACGAAACCCGGTTTAAGGAGCATGCGCGTTTTGAGAACATTTTCGATATAGACGGATATTACGGCTTTCTTGATTCTATTGATGATTCATATTACAAAATAAGTTCAGATACATTGTTTGAATTATTTTCATCATTTGAGAAAAGAATTACGGGAACTGCGGACACTTCATACTATGATGCTTCCTTGTTGACTGCAGGAAGAAGATTCTCCCCTTTTGTATTATATGGAATATACGGGAATGAATTCAAATTGAATGAGACCGCTGAAACAAAAGGTGGAGCGGTTTCTTTTAGAAATACATCTTTCAGGATGGAGTATGACTTTGAAAAGAGATCTTCCGACTCCATTATCAAATCCAAGGCAAATATTATAAAAGGAGAATTTTCAAAATCATGGACTCTCTTCCGAATGTATCTTATGACTGAATACAGAAGAACCGAGAACCTTCTGCTTTCAAAAGATACTGACCAATTCGGACTTAATTCCAACTCATCCCTGCTTCTCGGACCTCTGCTGTCTGTGAACAATTCTTTGAGAATCACTTCACTCTCAACATATATTGACAGGGACTCTTATGTCTTTGTAGGAGCGGGAAAGGGAGATTATGTCTATGACGGGGAATCCGGCACATACATATATGACGACATCTACGGCGAGTATGTAAAAATAACGGAGAGGTCAGCCTCTGCCGACCCTGTATCCGGAAGGGATTTTTCAATAAATCTCAAATCTTTTGTAAAGAAAACAGATATCGCCTTTTCTGCGTCATATCAGGACTTATCAAAGAATTTTTTCAATTTTGATTCTTCATCTTTTGTGAGCAGGATATACGACATAAGGGGAAAATTTCTTTACTCTTTTAATTCCAGTTTTAAGATTTTTGACGAGGCGTCACTCGCAAATGATTTTAGAGAGAATATCTCCGCGTTCAATTCTTTGAAAGAGGAGTTCGGAATAACTGGTGGCGAAGATCCGTTTCCATATACATTAAGCTGTATTTTTACGAATGAAGAGCAGAAATATTCAAATGGATTTTATTCTCTCGGGAGCAGAATCATAAGCGCAAAGATCAATCCGTCCCAAAATAGAAGCATGTATGACATAACAGTTGATTTCGGATTCTTCGACGGAGAATATGAATATGGCGGCGCATACCCCACTTTGATTGAGGGAAAGACCCTTTCCGGCGATATCAGGACAACATTGGGCGCAGAGAACGGATTTTCTCTTCTTATAAATCCGTATGTTTCGTACAATGAATATACAAAAGGAGACAGCGGACCTCTGACAATACACTATAAATACCCTGAGGGGATTCTTCTCAAAGGAACAGTATCTGTAATTTATTCAAACGGATTTCTCAATGCGGCTCTGTCCTACATAGGAGAATTTGAAAAGAGATACGGATTCAGGCAGAGAACAGAGGCAACCCTATCCACCTATTTCTGAGACCTTCTTCTCTACATTGAAGGGAAAGTTGTAAGTGCCTAATGATGTCTTGAACCAAACATCTCCCCTTACTTCGATTTTATAATCGATTCCGCCGGACAATTTGGAAATGAAATCAGCAGTCTCTTTGAACCCTATAAATATTTTAGTTGAGTATAATTTTGATTCTTTTTGTTTTACCTTGAATTCGTCTTCCGACTTGCCTTCAGCAACCTTTATGTCATTCACAAATATCTGATATGATATTTTTTTTATTGTTACATCCGCTTTATTGGGATTCGACACTTTCATTTTTACGATTACATTCATTCCGGAGAGAGATGGAAACCCGGCTTTTACTGAATCATACTCATAATCAAGGTTTTTTATTGCCTGCATCTGATTTATTATAGCGCAGTTTACATTCAGAATGAGAATAACTGCAAGATATAGGATTTTTGCCTTCACTTCTCCCTCCTCAGTCTCTTTTCATACTCTTTCGGGTCTATATTCACTCTGTTCACTTTATCCGCAACCGCCTGCTTTAGTACTGCAAGGGATTCTTCAAGAAAGACTCTTCTGTCAAAAGGTTTCGGAATTATATAGTCTTTAGAAAATTTCATATCCGAGCCGTAGATTTTTTTAATATAATCCGGAACGCTCCTTTTTGCTAAATCAGAGAGAGCCTTTGAAGCGGCGAATTTCATGTTTTCTGTTATTCTCGATGCATTGCAGTCCAGAACCCCTCTGAAAATAAACGGGAAACCCAATACATTATTTATCTGATTCGGATAATCCGAGCGCCCTGTGCATATTATAGCGTCAGGTCTCTTTCTTCTTGCAGTCTTATAATCAACTTCAGGGTCGGGATTCGCAAGCGCGAATATTATCGGATTGCGAGCCATATTTTCAAGCATTTTTTCCGTCAGAACTCCCTTTACGGAGAGTCCGAGAAACAGGTCTGCGCCTCTTATAGCCTCTTCAATATTTGTCTCAATCTTTCCCTTTGCATATTTGCTGTTATATTTGTTCAGGTCGCCTCTCTTTGCATGAATATGCCCGGATTTATCAAACACATTTATTTTTTTTATGTCAGCTCCGGCTTTCACGAACATGTTCAGAGTGGGAAGAGCGGCGGCTCCCGCTCCCGATACCACTATCTTAAGAGATGAAATGTCCTTGCCTGTTATCTCGCATGCATTCAATAGCCCTGCTGTTGCAATAACCGATGTTCCGTGCTGGTCATCATGAAAAACAGGTATGTTCATCCTCTTTATAAGCATCTCTTCAATATAAAAGCACTCCGGACCCTTTATGTCTTCAAGATTTATTCCTCCGAATGTGGGCTCAAGAGAAGCAACTATGTCAATGAATTTATCCGGATTCTTTTCGTTTACTTCAATATCAAACGCATCTATTCCCGCGAATTTTTTAAAGAGAACGCTTTTGCCCTCCATAACGGGCTTTGACGCCTCCGCCCCTATATCTCCGAGTCCCAAAACAGCAGTTCCATTGGATATCACTCCCACAAGGTTTGCTCTGTTGGTATATCTGTATGAGGAAATCGGATTATTCTTTATTTCAATGCACGGAAGAGCAACACCCGGCGTATATGCAAGAGAGAGATCTGATTGAGTATCGCATTTTTTCTTTACATTTATCTCTATCTTTCCGCCTGTCGGTTTTGAGTGGTAATTTAATATTCTGCTCTTCAATTCCTTTTTCATTTTTCTGCAGTCTCCTCTGTATTAATAATGTTCTTCATCTTTGCGCATGCCTGAAATCCGCGGAACATAAAGTAAATTGCAAAGATATGAAATCCTATTCCCAAAAGGTCAAATGCAAGAATGAAGACTATTGTGTCAAGCCCGTAGAGTATCATTCCTATTATAAAAGCTTTTCTGCTCGCCTTATTGGCATAAAGTCCTATGACAATGAATACTGCTGAGAGAATTATATTCAGAGAGAGTGAAAGATACTTTATTCCGGATATAAAATTGTCAGAGAATGCCCTACCTGCAAAATCCAAAAGCTGTGTGACTCCGAGTCCTATGACGAAATTCCAGTTGAGATTGAACATGAAAATTATCGAGTTCAGTATTGAAAGAGCCGCTATCCAGTAGAACCACGAGGCTGATCCTTTTACTTCGTTTTCAATTCTCAGTCTCTGCTCTATGCTCTGTTTTTCATCCACTAAATCTCCTTTTGGATTTTATACATTATAACACATGAGCATCATTTTTCAATACAATTATATTCCGGAGACTTGTCAAGAAAGTTATGTAAAAAAAGTTAATTGTCATAAGTGAGTTCTCCATATATATTAACAAGGGATTGGCGTAAGTAATAGAGATTGGCAATAATTTTAGAATAGCCGTTTTTCCATTTAGGCTGTATATTCAGATAATTGATGTAATGTTTATGAAGAGGATGCCTTCGGATTGAAAGAATCCGCCCTTTTGCCTGCGAATGTGTTCGAGGACTGAGTTGAAGGATTTGACAACGTTAGTGGTGTAGAAAGCTAATCTTGCGACTTGACAAGAGAGCCATTATAGACTATCATAATAAAATTATACGAATATGTCAAACAAAAAATCTATAATTGACGAGAATATAAGGAAATACCGAAACAAGCTCGGTATTTCGCAAAATGTCTTATCAAAAAAGGCAAATTTGGCTTTTCATACTATTGCTAATATGGAAGCAGACGCAACGCCAAACCCCACTATTGACACGGTAAAAAAAATTGCGGACTCCTTGGGTGTTACGTTTGATGATTTAATGAAATAAAAATATGAATGAAATTATTTACATACTTACAAACGAAGCAATGCCTGGATATGTCAAGATTGGAAAGACAAATAATAATCTTGAGCAACGCGTCAGAGAATTAAGTGCGTCCACAAGCATTCCCTTGCTATTTACAGTTTTCTACGCTTGCACTGTAAAAAACGCCCAGTTCGTTGAACATCAACTCCACGACGCTTTTGACGATAATCGAGTAAATCCGAAAAGAGAATTTTTCCGCGTTGCGCCGGAGCGAGTAGTTGCGGCTTTGAAACTTGCGGAAATAGAAAATTTAACACCTAAAAAAGATTTTGTTGAATCCAAAGAAGACCAAGAGGCATTGGATACTGCAAGAAAAATACGAGGTAGATTTAATTTTGAAATGGTGAAAATTCCTGTCGGAGCAGAACTGTATTTTAGTCGCGACGAAAATATCAAGGCAAAAATCATTGATACTCACGCCACTAACTCCATTGAATTTAACGGCAAAAAAACGAGCCTATCTCGCTCGGCTCGAAAGATTCTCGGCTATCAATACGGCGTGGCTGGAACGGATTATTGGATGTATGAAGGTGAAACGCTTGATGAACGTAGAAGAAGATTTGAAAGCGGAAAATAAAAATTATTACAAACCTATAAAATATGAATTACTGGACAAAATTAAGCATTGAATACGCAAGTCAAAGGAGTTATTTGGACGATTTATTCCAAGTATATCCAACTATTCCCGAAGGAATCCGTGAGTTAAACGGAGGACTTTGGAAAGACGTCGAAAAGGCGTTTGAAAAGCGGGACAACATAACGCTTTTAAAAAATCTTTTGAAGCTGGATTTGTTCCCGATTAAAGATTCGTATGTCGCTTATCTAAAACGCGACAAAACGGCGTTGGAGCGTAATCCCGCAACCGCTACGCGTCTTTCTGGTCGTTTATACGAAATAGGGCTTGATACAATTTATACTCGTTGCTCCGAGCCGAAAGAAACCAACCGGCAAATTGGGCCGCTTTTCAAACGCTGGCTAAAAAAGAAATCGTTAGGAATTGAACCAGTAAAACTTGGTAAATTTTTGAAAGCGAAAGGGAATGCTATTTTAGACGCAAGCGACGCCGAAATGATGGCCTTTGCGCGGGAACATTTGAATTACAAGCATAATAAAGGTTTGGATTTTATTGGTCGCTTCAACGGAAAATATGTTATCGGCGAAGCAAAGTTTTTAACCGATTTTGGCGGACACCAAAATGCACAATTTAATGATGCTATCGCCACAATCAAAGCAAAAAATGTTAAAGCAGTTAAAATAGCAATTCTTGATGGCGTTCTTTATATCAAAGGCAAAAACAAAATGCATAAAGACATTTCAGGAAAACTGAAAAATGAAAATATAATGAGCGCACTTGTTTTGCGAGAATTTTTATATCAGTTGTAGCGTTTATGATTATTACTTATGACAATAAAAAATCCAAGCAAGATATTCTCGAAAAAACTTCGAGAGCAGAACTAAAAACTGTATCCGGCAAAGGATTAAAAAATAAGCTCATTCATGCTGATAATCTTTCTGCATTAAAAACTTTGCTTGATAATTATGCGGGCAAAGTAGATTTGATTTACATTGATCCGCCGTTCGCGACAAATGGACACTTCAAAATTAGCGAAGACCGCGCAAATACAATCAGTAGTAGCAATGGGGACGCAATCGCTTATAGCGACACACTTGTTGGGGCTGTTTTTTTGGAATTTTTGCGAGAACGCTTAATTTTTTTGCGAGAGCTTTTGTCAAAGCGCGGGTCAATTTATCTTCATATTGATTATAAAATCGGTCATTATGTGAAATTGATAATGGACGAAGTTTTTGGCAGAGAAAATTTCAGGAATGACATTGCCCGTATCAAATGCAATCCTAAAAATTTTGACCGCAAGGCATACGGTAATATCAAGGATTTAATTCTTTTCTATTCCAAGTCAGCCGTGCCAATTTGGAATGATCCGCGCCTTCCATTTTCAGAAGAAGATGAGAAGCGGCTTTTCAAGAAAATAGATAAAGACGGACGAAGATATACCACAATTCCGCTTCACGCCCCCGGCGAAACTTCTAACGGCAATACGAGCAAAGAATGGAAAGGAATGAAGCCTCCGAAAGGCCGCCATTGGCGAACAAATCCGGCAACTTTGGAAGAATGGGATAAACAAGGATTGGTTGAGTGGTCAGCTACCGGCGTCCCTCGCAAAAAAATTTTTCTTGACGAAAAAGAGGGCAAAAAAATGCAGGATATTTGGGAATTCAAAGACCCGCAATATCCTCAATACCCGACAGAAAAAAGTTTAGATTTGCTTAAATTCATTATTGAAGCGTCGTCTAGCGAAGGCGATTTAGTGCTTGATTGCTTTGCTGGTTCCGGCACGACACTTATTGCCGCTCAAACACTCAATCGTAATTGGATTGGAATTGATAAATCAGATCAAGCAATCAAGGTGGCAAAAAAGCGATTGGCGGATTTGCAGAACAGTTTATTTTCAAAAGTTGAGTATGAATTTTTGAAAGATTAAGAATTATGGAGACTTGTCAAGAAAGTTATGTAAAAAAAGTTAATTGTCATAAGTGAGTTCTCCATACATATTAACGAAGGTTTGCCGCAAGTAATATAATTTAGCAATAATTTTAAGATAGCCGTTTATCCAATTAGGCAGTATATTCAGATAATTGATGTAAATGTTTATGAAGAGGATATCTTCGGATTGAAAGAATCCGCCCTTTTGCCTGCGAATGTGTTCGAGGACTGAGTTGAAGGATTTGACAACGTTAGTGGTGTAGAAAGCTAATCTTGCGACTTGACAAGAGAGCCATTATTCAACATAATAATTATATTAAAATAACAAAGGAGGATTCAATGAGAAATTTTCTTATTATTTGTATTTCTCTGATTATGGGATTGACTTTTTTTGCATCGGACAGACCATTCAGGGAAGATGATATGTTAGTTATAAATCAGGGGGAGCAACCGAATCCCTATCAGCCCAACTGGGCGACAGACAGTTTGAATGTAAGAGGGGTTGGAAGAGTTCTATATTTTGGAGAAGCAAATGATGTATTCATAGTTGACACACTTGCTTATGTTTGTATGGGATATAGCTTGGTAATACTAAACATTAAAGACCAATCAAATCCTATACTGCTCGGTTATGCAGACACACCGGACTATGCATATGGCGTATGTGTCTCTGGCAGTTATGCTTATGTGGCTGATGGTGATTATGGACTACGAATAATCGATATTACCAATCCTGCAAGTCCAACAGAGGCAGGTTATTATGACACACCGGGGGATGCACGTGGTGTTTTTGTTTCCGGCAGTTATGCCTATGTTGCTGATCGGTATAGTGGACTACGAATAATCGATATCTCCAATCCATCAAGCCCGTCAGAGGCAGGTTATTATGACACACCGGGGGTTGCATATGATGTATGTGTTTCCGGCAGTTATGCCTATGTTGCTGATCGGTATAATGGACTACGAATAATCGATATATCCAATCCTTTAAGCCCTTTTGAGGTAGGTTATTATGATACACCGGGGTGGGCATGGGATGTTTATGTCTCTGGCAGTTATGCTTATGTGGCTGATGGTGATTATGGACTACGAATAATCGATATCTCCAATCCTGCAAGTCCAACAGAGACAGGTTATTATGACACACCGGGGTATGCATTAGGTGTTTATGTCTCAAACAGTTATGCCTATGTGTCTGATGGTGATTATGGATTACGAATAATCGATATCTCCAATCCCGCAAGCCCGACAGAGGTAGGTTATTATGACACGGGGTTTGCATTGGGTGTTTATGTCTCAGGCAGTTATGCCTATGTAGCTGATGAAGATTATGGACTACGAGTAATCGATATCTCCAGTCCTACAAGTCCAACAGAGGCAGGTTATTATGACACACCGGGGTATGCATATGGTGTTTATGTTTCCGGCAGTTATGCCTATATTGCTGATGAAAGTTATGGTCTTCAATTAATCGACATTTCCAATCCATCAAGCCCTACGGAGACAGGTTATTATGACACACCTGGGTATGCATATGGGGTTTATGTCTCAGGCAGTTATGC
>DCUY01000025.1 GCA_002327905.1 Caldifarciminota bacterium UBA2202
GTATTGTGTTAATTGAATGTATTTGCTTTAGCGCATGGCTCAAGGCTCATGGCTCACGGCACAAGGCTCACGGTGCGTCTTCGCCTCCAACTTGTTTGTCCCCGCATTTTAACCATAAACTATCAACTATAAACTATTAACTGTTTTTTCTCGGCTTCTTATTTTACCAGCACACCAGCGTACCAGCTCACAAGCATACTCTGTATTTAGCACACGGCACATGGCACACGGCATCTTTGTCACCAGCATACCATCGCACTTTTGAATCTTCCCGCTTATCTCTTATGGGATTTTTTGTAAACATCTATGAGGCGCTCTATGGAAGTGTGTGTGTAAATCTGCGTTGTTCCTATTGACGAATGCCCCAAAAGCTCCTGAACCACTCGAATGTCCGCTCCGCTGTTAAGCATGTGCGTTGCAAATGTGTGGCGCATTGTGTGCGGAGAAATATTTGATATTTTTGAATAATCGGCAATTCTCTTCTTCACAATTCTTCTTACATCCCTGTTGCCGAGCCGATGCCCGTGAACTGATATAAAGAGAGCATCTTCGTTTGATTTCCGCACTGTCAGATATGACTGAAGAATCTCTTTTGAAGCATTATTGAAAGGCACATGCCTCTCCTTCCCCCCCTTTGCGTGCTTTATTTTGACTGTCATTTCACTTATTGAAACATCTTCAGTATCAAGAGAAACAAGCTCATTAGACCTCATCCCTGTTGCATAAAGCATTTCAAATATAAGTCTGTCGCGGATATCTGTGAACTGAGCGCCGTTCATTGAATCAAGAAATCCGTTTATTACATCAACACTGATAAATACGGGAAGTTTTTTCTCAAATGAAGGGGTTTTAATCAGTGACATGGGATTTTTTTCTATGATTTTTTCTCTGACAGTGAATTTGAAAAATGATTTGAGAGTGGCAACTTTTCTTGACAGAGACCTCTTCTTCATTTCGCTCTGAGAGAGATATGATATGTACATTCTGATAATTCTTTTATCTATTTTGCTTATATCGTCAATCTTCTCATTTTGAAGATATTCTTCAAACTGCCCGAGGTCAATGGAATATGCCTTGACAGTCAGATCCGAATAGTTTTTTTGAATCTTTATGTAACTTAAAAAATTTTCAATGTGCTGTCTCATTATACCATCCGTAAATGTCTTTTAGAGCCCTCTTGGCATAAAAGAGTTTTTCTCTTTTATTATACTCTTTGAATAATCCGAAATTCGCATTCATCGGGGAGATTGATTTTTCGCTCTTAAGAAGATATCTTAAAAGAGACCCTGACATAGTAGTGTCCGGAGGAAGAGAAATGCTCCTCTTTTTAATTTTTCCGTATGCTGAGAACCCGGCATAAATCCCAGTCAGAACCGCCTCCATGTATCCCTCCGACCCTGTCAATTGTCCGGCAATGAATACTCCCTCTTCGGATTTCATTTCAAGATTTTCATTGAGACAGAGAGGAGAATCAATATAAGGATTTTTATGCATTACTCCATATCTCACAATCTCTGCTTTTTCAAGACCGGGTATCATTGAAATAATCCGCTTCTGCTCCCCCCATTTAAGTCTTGTCTGAAATCCCACAATATTTAGCATTGTGCCGTCTTTATTTTCATTTCTGAGCTGTACAACAGCATAATGCTTCTTATCAAATCCCACAGGCTTCATTACTCCGAAGACAAGAGCTCTTTTGCCATAGCGGGCTATCTCCTCCACAGGCATGCATCCGGAGAAGAAGACCTCTTTGTCAGTATCATCATATTCAAGTCTTTCCGCATTTATAATAGCATCGTGAAAGACTTCGAATTCCTCCTTTGTCATAGGGCAGTTCACATAGTCATTTCCTTCATTATACCTTGATGCTATAAAGCATTTTGAAAAGTCGATTGTGTCGCGGAGTATAATAGGGGAGACTGCGTCAATGAAATGGAAAAAATCCTTTTTTACTCTCTCTTTTATATAGTCGAGAATCTCTTTTGATGAAAATGGACCTGTCGCAATTATAGTTATTCCCTTTATATCATCAGCAGTAGCATTTTTATTAAGCACCTTGATATTTTTTCTCTCCGACACCAAGTGTTTCACTGATTCCGAAAATACATCCCTGTCAACAGCCAATGCCTTGCCTGCCTTCACCTTTGCTTTTAATGCCTCTTTTAGAATATTGCTTCTCATGACGGATAATTCAGCCTTCAAAAGACCGTGCGCATTCTTTATCTCCATTGATTTGAATGAATTTGAACAGACAGGATAGGCGAAATTGGGAGAATTTCTAAAATGTTCCATGGACTTTTCAGGCCTCTTCTCAATCAATGAGACGGGAATGCCGAGAGAAGACAGAGTAAGCGCGGCTTCGCTTCCAGCAAAACCCGCTCCTATGACATTCACTCTCTCTTCAGCCATCTTATTTTAACAGGATGAATCCCTGCTTTACAGTCTTCTCTCCCTTGACTCTCACAAAATATTTACCGCTCTTCAAAAAAGAGAGGTCAATGGAATAGTCCCTTGAAACAAGAGTTGTTTTTTTAAACAAGACAGCTCCGTCGCTTCTGAACACCGATATATTCAAGTTCTTTGAAGTATTTGAATAATACTTTATATTCAGTATCCTTTTTGCAAAGTTGAAAGAGATATTAATATCATTGAGACGGGATGTATCTTTTATAGAGGGATTCTCTCTGAATAAACTGACAGCATATCTGTTTGAAAGAATTGTTGAGCCGTAGTTTGAACAATGAGGAAGAACAGAGACAAAATTGTCAGTTGAAAACGGGTCAAGAGAAATCTCAATAAAAGTGTCAGTGACATTCTCGGCATATAATGTTTTATAATTTGAATCTGCGACAGGATAGATATCGTCAATATAGACTCCCGAATTCAGAGTGTATCCGTCAAACAGGGTGCGGAAACGGATATAAATCTCTTTTCCCGCCCAAGGTTCAAGGGATATGGACTGTCTTTTCCAGCTTGCATCTGTTCCTGTGAACCTCTTTGTTGTGTCGATAGGCAAATATAAGTTGTCATCCTCAGAAGCCTCAACAAACAAATAATCATTATTGGCATCTAAATCATACTTCAAATAGAATGAAAACGAATCCCCGCTTATGACATTAATTTTATCTCTTAGTTTAATTACTGATGCTGAGCCATTCATATTCCAAGGGTGGAAAGATGCAAATGAGGAATAATAATCTATAGAATCCAGAGAGACATTTGTAAATGTATATTTTGATGTGTCATTGTAAAAGTCAGTAACATAAACAGGATTCTTCTCCATATAGAGAGTGAAATAATCCGCCTCTTCTGAATTAACAGATGTCCAGAAGAGAGAATCCATTCCATTCATTGAAAGATTCGGTTTTAAGGGCATCTCCGTCATTTTACCTTCTATAGTGTCGCACAGATATGCCGCCCTTAAAAGCCCCGGATAGATTCTTCTGTAAAGAGAATCAAGAGTGCTTGCAGGAGGTTGAAATGATTCATCAACCTCAAGAGTTAACGGCAGAGTGGTCTTGCCCTTCAACCTCTTTGTCCATCCGTATATCCAGTCATCAGAGTCTCCTGTAGTCGGATACATATCAGCCGACCTGTAATAATCGTATGGATTGAATCCGTCATTCTTTCTCATACTCTCAGCTATTTTCCCTGCAATCGGAATTATTACAGAATCATCGGGGAGAGAATCATATAATGAACCCCATGGATACAGAAGCGCCTCAGCGTAAGAGTGCAGAGAAATTGAAATATTGAAATTGTAATCATTGATGAGTTTCTTGACACTTCTCGTCTCAATCTCACTCGCCGGATAGGGTCCAGCATATAAATAAGTATCAGACGGATTCAGGGAGATTCCTGAAGGGTATCCCCAATCCGACATTAAGTTTCTGTTGCATCCTCCGTTATAGTTTCTGTTCAAATCAATTCCGTAAAATCCCATTCTGTACGCGCGGTTCTTTCTCCAGTAATTGTCTCCCGAAGGGTCGTCATGAGAATAATAATATCCGTCAGGATTCACAATCGGATAAACAACTATGAAATTATTGTCTATAAGATTTTTGACATTTGAATCCGCATCGTATGATGATAGGAGAGACTCCGCAAAAAAAAGAGATAGAGGAATTGTCTGCCACTCTCTCGAATGATGTTCCGCCATCAGAAGAAAAGCATTCTGTCCGGTATAATTATCACAATCCGTTCCATTAATTTTCAATATCACAAGCGGATTGTCATTAAAAGTGAAACCAAGCGTCTCTATACTGCATATATCACTGTATTCATTAGACAGAGAATCAATTTTTGCATAATACTGTGAAAGTGAGAGATATGTTCCCTTTGCTTCAATCATCTTAACAGGAGTCATTTTTACTAAAAGCTCATTAAGTCTCTTTATCTGAGAACTGCTTAGATTCATATCGACAAACTCGCCCTTCTTATAGCCGATTATATCAAGGTCGCGGATACTCTCTTTTATACTCTGAAAATCATCAAAAGATATTTTTACTCTTTCACTTCCTGCGGAAAAAAGCGCAGAAAACAGAATGAATATGACCATTATAATATTTTTTTTCATACCTTTAATATAGATTATCCTCATTAAAAGTCAATACCCGCATAGATTGTGACAAAGACGCCTTGCGCCGTGTACCGTATGCCGTATGCCGTGGGCAAAAAAACAGTTAATAGTTAATAGTTGATAGTTTATGGTTAAAATGCAAGAGTCAAATTAAATACATACAATCAACACAAACCACAGTTGATTTGATTCTGGCGGGCGGACACACAGGTCCGCCCCTACGAGATTTGATTAAATATCTTATCTTTACAGTTCCGAGCAAAAACATCAGTCC
>DCUY01000095.1 GCA_002327905.1 Caldifarciminota bacterium UBA2202
CGTATTTTGTTAATTGAATGTATTTGATTTTGTCCCCGCATTTTAACCATAAGCTATCAACTATAAACTATTAACTGTTTTTCTGCACACGGCATCTTTATCACCAGCTAACTCTATATGTTACGGTGTAACAATTTCATTACTAAATAATATGCGATAAGTTAATAAAAATAGTCACTTACGCTTGGCATCTGTTATGCGTAATATGTTATTAACAAAAAGGAGTAATTATGAAAATCGCAATCTTGGATGATAACAGATCGTTCGCAAGTGTTTTGAAGGAGATTCTTGTGTTCAAAGGTCATCTTGTAAAAGTATTTTATAACGGATTGGACCTTTCAACTGACAAGTATGTCAAACAATATGATATGATTATAGTCGATTTATATCTGCCTGACCAGTATGGACTCTCTGTGATAAAAGAATTGAGGGAGAAGAGTGTTGACTCAACGATAGTGGTAGCGTCAGTTGATTTTTCAGATACTGCTATTTCAATTCTTAAAGAGTTGGGCATAAAACACATACTTAAAAAACCATTCAATTATGAAGATCTCGATAAGATAATGATGTCTATTGAAAAGATTGAAAATTTGATTGATGAATTTATAAACAACTCAAAGGATGAGAAGAGAATCCTAATCCTGACTGATGGAGGAAATTACAGAGTTCTTCACAAATTAACACACTTAAATTATGGTGTATGTGAAAAGGAGATGGAAGAATCTGATGAAAATGAAATTTTCATAATAGATGGCCTAAATTTTAAAATACTGCCGGATTTTTTCAACAAAATTCGAAAAATACAAAGAGACAGACCTTTTCCCAAAGTGGTAATTCTTCTAAAAGAGGACTTGACAAAATTCAGAGAGATGCTTTCTGAAAGGCCCGAATCAAAGGATTTGATTATTAAATCATCATTCATTATTGATTTAATGTATGCTATGTCATGATTTTGCGACAGGGGTGCATTTATTTGCGACAGATGTAAGTTGATTAAATATAGACACTTATAAGATTGTCCTAAAAAATTTTTGTCATAAAGAGAATATCCTTAATGTCATAAAAATGTAACAGTCCGATTTTATGACACTTATATTTGGCATATTAATAGCTTAAGTTTTATGCAATATTGGAGGTGTTATGGATGAAAAAATGAATGTTTTGGTTATTGATGACAACAAAGAGCTTGCCAATGCATTGAAAGATGCAATAAACAATTACAATGACAAATGGAATGCCACATCTGTCTATGACGGTTCAAGCGCATTGAATCTTATGTCAACAAATCCGCCTGACATTGTATTCTGCGATATTGTTCTTCCTGATATGTCAGGGATTGATGTAATGAAGAACATAAAAGACATTGAGCAGGACATACAAGTGATAATTATGACTGCTTATGCCTCTCTTTCAACTGCGATTGAGGCTCTTCAATTCGGAGCATTTGATTATATCCCCAAACCCCTGCATATCAATCAAGTTATAAATGCAATTAAAAGCGCTGAAAAAAGAAGAAAGAATCTTCTTGAGAACAGAAGAATGATAACAAATCTTCTTTCTATTAAGGATGAGAATAAAATATCCGATGAGACGCGCGAGATAATCGAGAGATTGATGATACTAAAGCATTTTCAAAAGAGAATATCAATACAGGAGACAAAAAAAACCCTCCTTGAATCTTCTTATAAGGAGCTTGCGAAAATATTTCAGACAGAATATATAAATATTTTCATAAAGGGCGATGATGATAAATTCAGATCGGAGATGGGACCTAAAAGCGGAGATTTCAAGATAGGCGAATTCATCGATATCAGGATGCCGACATTTTACCTGCCTGTGAAGAACGGTATTGGCTGTGTATTCCCGGGAGAAAAATCAATGACATCGGTTATAGGTTTCGAAAATAAAATAATGGGGCTTGTGTATTATAAAAGAGAGAGGGATTTTTCACAGGGAGAACTGGAGACTGCGGAAGTGATAGCAATAGAGATAGGGGCAAAACTCACTGAAATAATGCTGAACAGAAAGATTGATTCGGAGAGGGTGGGGACTCTGCTGGCATTTTTGTCCGTCTTCGGAATTACAGATCCTGAGGAAAAGAGAAGAGCTTCCGATGCTACAAAAATGGCAGTGGAATTTGCGGAATACCTGAACTTAAAGAAAGATGATATTGAAAGAGTGAGATACAGCGCTATGCTTTACAATGTTCTTGAGGCCTCTGCAGTTATGAAATTCAAAAAGAAAGGTGAATTTTCAAAAAAAATCGATGAGATAATTGAAGGGATAGATTTTATAAGCAATTCAAAGGATATTATAATCAGTGTGAGTGAAAATTATGACGGAAGCGGAAAACCCAAAGGCTTAAAGCAGAATGAAATACCGATAGGAGCGAGAATATTGAAGATTGTTGCAACATTTGTGCTTCTTGTAGCCAATAATACCTACAGAGCAGGAGAGAAGGAGGATTTGACCCTTTTACATATGGAGCAAAAGAAGGGGGGCTATTTTGATCCGGACTTGCTTGGAAGATTCAGAGAATATATTTTGGAGAGGAGAAGCAGGATATTATGAAAAAAATCGGTGAAATTCTCCTTTCAAAAGGATATATAACCGAGCATGAGCTAGCAAATGCTCTATCAGAGCAGTCAGTTCTCAGAAAGAAAGTCGGGGAGATATTCCTTGACAAAAAAGTCATCACTGACGAAGAGCTTGCCATAGCATTGTCAGAGCAATTGAAGATTCCATATCTTAATCTTGATGAAAAGAAAATATCCGAAAATCTTTTAAGCCTCTTTGTTCAATCATATATGAGAAAGAACAGATTTCTGCCTGTTGAAGTTGCAGATAAGAAACTTGTACTTGCAACGGATAATCCTGTGAATTCCGATTTGATGCTTGAAGCGAGTTTTATAACAAATATGGAGATATCCTTTTCAGTCGTCAAAACAAGCGACCTTGAGAAGATGTTCAACTCTATTTTCGGGCAGGAAAATCTCACTTATGAATTTAAGGAGGATTTTGTAGAGACATCAGCAAGAAAAGGGCAGGATTTAAAAGAGGATGAGGATCTTAATTCAAAGCCGATTGTCCGCCTTGTCAATGCGATAATCCTTGATGCAATAAAAATGCGCGCTTCTGATATTCATTTTGAACCGCAGGAGAAGACATTATTGGTAAGATACAGAATAGACGGTTTTCTCCACGAACACATCAGAATCCCGAAGAAGACCGAAAAAATGGTGATATCAAGAGTTAAAATAATGGCAAAGATGGATATCACACAGTCTCGAAAACCGCAGGACGGAAATATTCAGCTTTATGTGGCTAAAAAGGATATCTCTCTGAGGGTCTCTACTCTGCCTATAATGAATGGGGAGAAAATAGTAATCAGAATTCTTGATAAGAGCAAGATAATGGTTACACTCCGAGACCTCGGATTATCCGATTCAGATGTAAAGACAATAAAGAGAAGCAGTGCAAAATCACAGGGTCTAATACTTGTCACAGGACCCACAGGGAGCGGAAAGACAACTACTTTATATTCTGTTCTTCAGGAGCTTGATTTCACCCATCTGAATATTTCAACTATTGAAGACCCGATAGAATATACCATTAAAGGGATAAATCAAACTCAGATTGATGCTAAAACAGGAGTCACATTTGCTTCATCCTTGCGCACTCTTTTAAGACAGGATCCGAATATTGTGCTTGTTGGAGAGATTAGGGACAGTGAAACTGCATCAACTGCTTTCAAAGCCGCAATGACAGGACATCTTATTCTTTCGACAGTTCATACGAATGACGAGCTCTCCACGATTGTGCGTCTTAAAGACCTCGGAGTCGACTCATACCTCATATCAGATGCGCTTCTTCTTGTTATAGCTCAGAGACTTGTAAGAAAAGTGTGCAAAGAGTGCTCTGAAGAATACACTTCCGGTGAAAATGAAATGTCCCTTCTGAAAGTAAAGTCTCCTGTAAAATTATTGAGAGCCAATCCCAAAGGCTGTGAGAAGTGCAGTTTCACCGGCTATCACGGAGTAGTTGGAATATACGGAATCCTTGAGATAGATTCGCAGATGAGGGAGATGATAGAGAGGGGAGCTCATATAAAGGAATTAAATGACTATTTGAAAAAAATAAAATACACAAATGTATTAAACGACGGTCTCCTTAAAGCGATTGATCAGCTGACAACTCTTGAAGAAGTAGAAAGAGTTCTTGACATCAGCAGATTCAATGCAGAGAAAGATTATGAAAATACAAAGAAAATCAGTGAGAGCGCAGATCCAAATTCGAAAAGGATACTTGTAGTCGATGATGTAAAGACAATCCGCAAAATGCTGAAGGCGCTCTTTGAAGAAGAAAATTATATTGTGGGTGAGGCTGAAGACGGAGGCGAAGCTCTTGAAATATTAAAGAGCGAAAATATCAATCTGGTTATTTCCGATATCAGTATGCCGGGTATGGACGGTTTTGAACTCTTAAAAACAATGAAAGAGGATGATGATCTTAAAAAGATTCCTGTTATGCTTCTAACACACAGGTCGGATTCGGAGAATGAAATAAAGGGGCTTCAGTTTGGAGCGGATGATTATATAGCAAAGCCGATTGACCCTGAAAAAGTGCTTTTGAGAGTGAGAAATATATTTAAAAGAATGAGAGGGGATAATGGAATCAACAGTCAATGAAATAATAGGCATCCTGAGGGAGCAATACCATTTTGAAATTCCTCCTGCTCTTGAAATAAGAATCAAGGACCTTTTTGATATAGGAAGAATCTCCGAGACAGGGGACTATGACAAGATAATATATTCAATCTATAAAAGACACTCAGAAATGTTTTCAAATAAGCATTTTTTAGAAAAGGCAATGAGAGTGATTTTTGAAAGGAACTTAAAACGAATTAATATTCTTATGATAGGAAGCGATTTGGGGGAGAGCAGTTACAGCAATATAATAACCTTTGAGAGAGAGTTGAAGCAGAAGAGCGATACAGAAGTTAGTTATTTTATTGTGACGCAATCAGCGAATGTGTGTGAGAGAATACGCAGACCTTCATTCGATTATGATGAAATACTCAATGCCACTCCGGATGACCTTCATTATTTGGTGAATAAGATAGATTATTTCACAGTCAGAAGCGATATAGCATCAAAAGCGAGAATTATAGCGGGAAATCCATTCAATCTTCCTATGCAGGATAACAGCATGGATTATGTTATTCTAAGTGATTTTTCACACTCTCTTGTAAAAAATGAAATGTATATGGCAATGAGGGAGATATTCAGGGTGACATCCGTTGACGGGATATGTTTCAGCGAAGACACTCAATCTTTCCTGTCGGAAAAGACACCGTTCAATGTCGACGAAAAAGACAATTTTACATATTACATCAAAAGAAAAAGCTCATCACCAACAGCAGGAGACGGTTCTTATTCACTGTCTGACGCAATTGAGTTCTTCAAGCAGAAAAAATATCAGGAATCTGCAATGATAATTCACAATTTGATTTCAGAAAAAGAAGAATTTGATTTTGAACTTTATAAAATACTTCTTTTAATTTATATAAGAGAGGGGGATATCTATAAAATCGAGTATCTTGAAAGAGTATTCAGGATGCATAATATAAGGAACGCGGATTATGATTTTATAATAGGATCATATTATTTCAATAAATCCGATTATTCTACTGCGAGGCTTTATCTGCTGAGGGCGTATCAGGACAAGCCGGAATTTATATTTGCAATATACTATCTGGCTATTATAGATAAACTTGCGGGAAGAATGGATACAAGTAAGGAGAGATTCTCTGAAATACTTGAAAGAATTAAAGATAAAAGAACATATTCCCCGGAGTTTTATTCTGATTTTATTTCAGTTGATATGATTGAATATATTGCGAATAATGAAATTGAGGGAGGGTGAAAATGAAACAAGTGATTTATATCGGTTCAAAAAACTCCAGCATGAATACAGCATGTAAAAAGCTTTTCAGATGTGTGTATGAAAAGGATCTGGAGAATATTGAGAACTTTGTGAATGAAGTTATGACTGATGCAATTGTGTGCGACTATGAAGAATTCGAATCAAGGAAAACATTACTACTTGAAATTTCTTCAAAATACAGAATTTCATTGGTGATTTTGGTGAGTGATAAAAGCATTTTGGAGAATATTTCAGAATGTCTGACGAATTCTTATGTTGATTTTGCAATGTCGGAATCATCCGTAGAGGAGCTTAACGCGCGAATTGAAAGGATAATTGCATCAAAGAATATGAATTTGACTCTGGAAAATATGAGCGCATTTCAGCATGAAGTAAACAAGATGGCAAAATTGAGCGTGGCGGGAGAGCTGATTGGAAGTGTGAGCCACATGATAAACAATCCTATAACAGCAATTAACCTTCTGCTTGATCTGCTTAAAATGGATAAATCATTGTCTAAAGAAGCTTTAAGCAAAATAGAGACGATAGAGGCGAATATCGAGAGGATAATTTCCATTGTATCAACTGTGCGCGAATTGAAGCTTGGAATCTCAGATAAGAGGGAGCTTGTAAATATTAATGAAGAGACAGTCAAGTATATTCCTCTTCTTCATGATTATTTCATAAATCATAACATGAATATTGAGATAAAAACTGATGAAAAACTTCCGCCTGTCAAGCTACCCCACGGACTGCTTAAATATATATTTCTTGAAATAATGCTTCTTATATTTCACAGGAATAAGGAGAGAAAGAGCGGAAAGGTTCTTATAAATATTTTTTCAGATAAAGAAATCGTCAATTTGAATTTTAAGGCAAATTTCAACTGTTATCTTGAAAAAATAGGAATGGACATTATGGGAGAAGATGATGAGCAGGAAAAATCGGACAGGCTCACCATAAACGCATTGAAAGCAGACGTAAGTGATTCAAGCGGCATAATGAACATGAGTGACAATGAAAACGGAAGCAGTGTCAATATACAGCTTCCTGTAGCTACAATATAGGGGGAGAATATGAATGCAAAGAGCATTTTGGTTGTTGACGATGATCTGACGGTCTTGGACTCCATAAAAGAGATTCTGCTTGAAAACAAATATCAATGCCATACCGCCAAAGACGGGAGAGAAATGCACGAAATATTATCAAAGCAACAGGTTGACCTTATTCTTCTTGATGTGCGTCTTCCGGGAAAGAATGGAATAGAGCTTCTGCCTGAGATAAAACACTTTTCACCTGATCTGCCTGTGATTATCATAACTGGAAATGCAGATATAAATGATGCAGTCAAAGCTATAAAAATGGGGGCATTTAATTATTTGAAAAAGCCCTTCAAGGGAAAGGAGCTCCTTATAAATGTTGAGAAAGCTCTAATGTGGACAGATCTTATATTCAGAAATGCAAATCTTCAGGAGCAATTGGAAAAAGAATTCAGTTTTCAGGGAATTATCGGAAAAAGCAGAATTATAAAGGATTTGGTCAAAGTGATTAAGCAGATTGCCCAGACAGATGCAAATGTGCTTATTTCTGGCGAGAGCGGAACAGGAAAAGATCTTGTAGCTAAAGCCATTCATTTTACAGGCAGAAGAAAGACTCAGCCGTATATTCCGATAAATTGTTCATCTCTGCCGGAGACTCTTCTTGAGAGTGAACTTTTCGGCTATACTAAGGGAGCTTTCACAGGGGCTTATGCCAATAAAAACGGTCTCTTCAAAGCGGCCGATTTAGGGACGATTTTTCTTGATGAAATCGGGGATATGCCTCTCTCCCTTCAGGCAAAGATGCTGAGGGTTCTTGAGACTCAGGAATTCACCCCAGTGGGAAGCACTTCCGTTTTAAAGACTGATGTCAGGATAATATCAGCCACCAATGCCGATTTGATAGAATATATAAATAAAAATCTTTTCAGAGAGGACCTGTATTACAGATTGAATGTGGTTAATCTCTTTATACCACCTTTAAGAGAGAGGAGGGAGGATATTCTGCTATTAAGCGAGCATTTTCTTAAAAAATATTCTGCAAAAATGAATAAGGAGATAAGCAGGTTTACCGAAGGCGCGACTGATATGCTTTTAAGATACAACTGGCCCGGGAATGTAAGAGAATTGGAAAATGCTGTGGAGAGTTCCTGCGCATTGACCTCCGATTCTTCAATAGATGTAAAAAATCTTCCTGATTATCTCTTTGGAGCGAGGAAGTCGCAATTGAAGACTGATATAATGCCTATAAACAGGTCTCTTAAGGAGACAATGGACCATTTTGAAAGGGAATATATAACCGAGCTTTTAAGATTCTGCAACGGAAATGTCACAAAAGCATCGGAGATTGCTCAGATAGCAAGGCAGAACTTTCATGCGAAGATGAAAAATTACAATATAAATGTGAATGAATTCAGAAAGTGATGAGGGAAATAGAATGAATTTATTAAAAAGAGTATTCACAAAAATAGAAAAGAGCCTTAATGTGATTAATTTTGATGAACAGAGAAAATCTCTTTTTATTTATATAATATTAATTATAGGATTAATGATATCCTTCTCATATGGTTTACACAATTATGTGCAATATGATATGAAAGTATTTATAATTTCTCAAATCGTTTCAATTCTCTGTATTTTTAATATAATTTTTCTGCGCATCACGAAAAATATAAAGTTAGTCAGCAGGATAGTTGTTTATTTTCTCATCCTTCTTTTAATATACATGGTTGAAACGCACGGGATTCTGTTCAGGTCTCCGATGATTCTATATACACTCCCCATGCTTGCGCTCTTTCTATTGGGTGTATTAGAGGGAAGCATACTGGTGGTTGTTCTTATTGCATTCATTTCAACCCATCTTATGCATAATTACGTTATTGTGATTACGGAGACGCACTACAATGCGACTGTTAAAATTTTGATAACATTCATAGCGATATACATTCTTACGCTTTTTTATGAAATTATCAGAGGAATGTCACAAAAGAATATGGATGATAAAAGAATTCAGCTTGAACAGTCATTTGAAAGAATTAAAACAACCCAAAGGAAAATGGCTGAAGCAAATGACTATCTGTATAAAATATACGATCTCATTCCAAGCGCGATTTATACTATTGATGAAAATAACAGAATTACTTCAATAAATAAAATGGCTCTTGACATACTCGGTTATACGGAAAAAGAACTGATAGGAAATGACTGCACAGTCTTTGCTTTTGAGCCTTGCAGACATGCATGCAGTATGATGAATGTCAATATCAAAAAACCTCTAATCGGAAAGGTCTGCACAATCATTACCAAATCAGGCGAAGAGAGAATAATAAGCAAAAATGCCGATAATCTTCTTGACGCTGACGGAAAAATTGTTGGCGGAGTGGAGAGTTTTGAGGATATTACTGAAAAATATAAAAAAGACAGAGAGATTAAAAAACTGTCATACGCAGTAAGCCAAAACCCTGCTTCAATAGTTATAACGGACATTTACGGAGACATTGAATATGTCAATCCTAAATTCACTGCCGTCTCAGGATATTCGTATGAAGATGCAATAGGAAAGAATCCGAGGATATTGAAATCAGGAGATAAGACCGACATGGAATATAAAGCACTGTGGGAGACAATAACATCCGGAAATGAATGGAAAGGGGAATTTCGCAACAAAAAGAAGGATGGAACATATTTTTGGGAAATGGCTTATATTTCGCCGATAAGAGATGAACAAAATATCATAAAGTATTTTGTAGCAGTTAAAGAGGATATAACAATAAAAAAAGCAATGGAAGCTGAGCTGACTCTCGCCAAAGAGAGAGCGGAAGAGGCAACAAAGGCAAAATCCGAATTTTTAGCAAATATGAGCCACGAAATAAGAACTCCAATGAATGGAATAATAGGAATGACAGAACTGATGCTCAGCACTCATCTTGATGAAGAACAATCAGATTATGTAAAAATCATCAAACAATCATCAATCACACTTCTCACTCTGATTAATGATATTCTTGATTTTTCAAAAATAGAATCCGGTAAAATGGTCTTTGAAGAACTTGAATTTGATTTATACGAACTGATAAACATTGCTCTGCAAACACTGCAGAGGGATATATCAAAGAAACAAATTGAGTTGATAATAGATATTGAAAAGAATGTACCGCGCTTCATAAAATCAGACCCAACCAGATTAAAGCAGGTTTTGATAAATCTTGTGGGAAATTCCTTGAAATTCACTTCAAAAGGAGAGATCCTCTTGAGAGTCTCTGTTATAAACGAAGAGAACAAATATCCGATGTTACAGATTGATGTTGAAGACAGCGGAATAGGGATAGAACATGAAAAGCTTGACACGATTTTTAATCCGTTTGAACAGGCAGACACTTCAACAACAAGAAATTACGGAGGAACGGGGCTTGGCACGACAATTTCAAAACATATAGTAGAAAAATTGGGTGGGAGAATATGGGCAAAGAGCCCCTCATCTCTTCCAAAAAACAATGGCAGAGGAAGAGGCACATGCTTCAGTTTTACATTCAATTTGAATATTTCTGACACTATGTGCGAAGTGGAAGAGCAGATTCCTAATTTTGATAAACATAAATTTATAATTATTGATGATAATCCGATTAATTTAAAGATATTTTCTAAAATTCTCACAAATTGGAAAATTAAGTCAGACGGTTTTCTTTCAGTTGGTGATGCTTTGGAGCATTTAAAACTTTCTCCTCAAAACTACACATTTGCTTTGGTTGATTATAATCTTATCGGAATGACAGGCATTGATGCAGTGAAAGATTTAAGAAAAGTGACGCATGACGCACATTATATTATGCTCTCATCATCTTTTTCACATGATGAGGTAGTGAAATGCAGGTCTGAAGGCATAAATCTCTGTCTTTCCAAACCGGTGACCCAATCAATTTTGTATGACGCTATAATAAACCAATTGTCTCATAAAAGCATTTTAACTGAGATTGACCTGTCCAAAGATGCATTTGAAAAAACTAAAAGACCTTTGAATATACTTCTTGCAGAGGATAATCTTGTAAATCAGAAGGTCGCAAAATACATAATGGAAAAAATGGGGCATAAAATAACAATTGCCGCGGATGGGAATGAAGTACTGCAGAGATTATCCGTCGAAAGTTATGACATGGTACTTATGGATGTTCAAATGCCTCAGATGGACGGAATTACAGCTACTAAGATAATAAGAGAATATGAACAGGACAGAAGCGAAGAGAGGCAGAGTTCTTATGCTTTAAAGATCGGAGCAAAGAGGCTTCCTATTGTCGCTCTGACAGCGCATGCAATGAAGGAGGATGTAGACCTATGTCTGATGAACGGAATGGATGATTATATATCAAAGCCTTTGAGGATTGAAGATCTGAAAAGGGTTTTCGATAAATACAGCTGAAATTATTTGCTTGACAAGAATCAAAAATTAAATATAATAAACAAGCTTATGTCCTTTATAATTGCAATAGACGGACCTGCAGGGTCTGGAAAGACCACAACTGCTAAAAGGGTGGCGGAGATACTGAAGGTTATCTATCTGGATACAGGAGCAATGTACAGGGCAGTAGGATTATATGTTCTTTCAAAAATCGGTGAGACTCTTGATGAAGATAAAATAAAGCCTCTTTTAAATGAAATAGAGATAAGATTTGAAAATGTTTCAGGAGAGAGGCGGATTTTACTCAATGGCAGAGATATATCCGATGAAATAAGAAACGAAACTATCTCGCAGATGGCATCCAAAGTGTCTACTCTGAAGTCAGTGAGGGATTTTCTTGTTGACGAACAGAGGAGAATCTCTAAGAACACTTCTCTTGTTGCTGAAGGAAGGGATATAGGCACAGTTGTCTTTCCCCATGCTCAGCTGAAGTTTTATATGGACTGCACAATCGACGAGAGAGCTAAGAGAAGGTCTTTGGAGTATTCTGAAAAGAAGATACAGACCGACATCTCCGATATAAAGCGCCAGATTGCCGAACGGGACGAACGTGACAAGAGCAGGGCGCATGCACCTTTGAAAATGGCGGATGACGCCATTTTGATTGATACTACAAGTATGAGTAAGGAGGAACAGATACAGTTTGTTGTCGCGAAAGCGCAGAAGCTCAAGGATTGCATTTAATGCATTCTATTTCCTGATACACTTCTATTACTTCTTTTTTCTGGGTGTAAAAGTCGTAGGAAAAATTGGGACAAGGGAACGTCCTCTTATTTTTGTTGCCAACCACAGATCATTCAATGACCCGCCGGCGCTCGGAACTCTTGTATACTCATTCAGAAGATCAAATGAAGTGCATGTTCTTGCAAAGAGCGAATTATTTGGAATAAATCCTGTTTTTTCAAGAATATTAAAAACTCTTCATTCCATCCCTCTTCAGAGGGACGGACTTGATTTGAGCGCGATTAATTACACTTTAAATTTGCTTAAAAAGGGCGATTACATTATAATTTTTCCGGAAGGCACAAGAAACAAGACTGATGAGCTTCTTGAAGGGAAGTCCGGTGCAGGGTTTTTGGCTTTGAAGAGCAGGGCAAAGGCCATACCTGTCTTTCTTAAAAATACCGATAAATCCTTTATAACACAGCTTTTGAGAATAAACAGAATTGAAATAAGATTGGGAGACCCTATTGAGCTTCCTGAAATGCGGGCGAATTCAAAGAATGCAAAATTAGCAACTCAAATATTGATGAAGGAAATCGGAGCTCTTGATGATTAAGATATATGTAGCAAAACATTCAGGATTCTGCTTCGGAGTCAAAAGAGCGATGCACATTATTGACGATGTCTCCAAGTCGGGAAAATCAAAACCGATTTATACTCTCGGACCCATAATACATAATCCGCAGACAGTTGATAAACTGAAGAAGAAGGGAATATCCCCTTTGGATAATCTTGACAATTTAAGAAGCGGCACTGTTATTCTTCGAACCCACGGAGTAGAGAAGAATCTTCTGAAGGAGCTTAAATCAAAGAGGGTTGATGTAATTGACGCAACATGCCCATTCGTGAGCAGAGCGCAGGATTATGTGCGCACTCTTCATGAAAACGGCTATAAGGTGATTATAGTCGGAGAAAGAAATCATCCGGAAGTTCTTGCTCTGAAGAGTCAGATTGACGATGCGATTATTCTCGAAAGCTTGAAGGACATTGTAAAGATTAAAAACATTGAAACGCAGAGGGTGGGGATTGTCTCTCAAACAACGCAGAGCATAGAGAATTTCAAAGCAATGGTTAATCTTGTCATGGATTATTTCAAAGAGGTCCTTGTGATAAACACAATCTGCAATGCAACATCACAGAGGCAGGAATCAGCAATCGCGCTGTCAAGAAAAGTTGATTTAATGCTTATTGTGGGAGGAAAAAACAGTGGAAACACAATGCGTCTGTATACATTATGCAAGAGAATAGCCAAGAGTACATATCATATAGAGACTGAAAAAGAGATAAAGAAATCAATGCTTAAAAATGTCAAAAGCGTAGGAATAGCGGCAGGCGCATCGACGCCTGACTGGATTGTGAAAAATGTGAAGACATTTATAAAAAAAATATATAAGGAGGAACTGAAAAATGACTGAAAACGCTAAGAACCTGTTTGCGGAACAGCAGTACACACAGGAGCAGTTGAAGGAGATGTATGAACGCTCATTCAACATGTATGACCTTGACCTTCTCGCAAAAGACGAGAAAGAGGATACGAGAGTCATAGACGGAAGAGTGGTGAGAATCACAGACAAGGATGTAATAATCGATGTCGGATTAAAGTCCGAAGGCGTGATTCCATTATCTGAATTCAGCGAACCTGAGAATTTGAAGATAGGGGAGATCGTGCCTGTCTTCATAGAGGGTTTTGAAAATGAGGACGGATTTGCCGATATATCTCTTAAAAAGGCGCAGTTCATAAAGCTCTGGCCTAAGATCAATGATTCTTTTGAAAACAGAACAAACATTGACGGCATAATCAGAAAAAGAGTGAAGGGCGGCATGATTGTTGACCTTATGGGTGTAGAGGCATTTCTTCCCGGCTCTCAGATTGATTTGCAACCTGTTGTCGATATGGACAAACTTCTCAATGTAAAGACTGATTTCAGAGTAATCAAGCTCAACTATAAACGCAGAAACATAGTAGTTTCAAGAAGAGTAATTCTTGAAAGCGAAAAGGAAAACAAGAAGCTTGAATTTATAAAAAATCTCAAGCAGGGAGATGTTGTAGAAGGCATAGTGAAGAATATAACTGAATTCGGAGCCTTCATAGAGATTGAAAGAGGGATAGACGGTCTTCTTTACATTACAGATATGTCATGGGGAAGAATAGTACATCCTTCAGAACTTCTCACGATGAATGAGAAGATAAAAGTCATGGTGACTGCAATAAACAAAGAGAAGGGCAGAATTTCTCTCGGACTGAAGCAACTGACTCCTTATCCTTGGGAGAATATTGAAGCAAAGTTTCAGATAGGAAGCAGAGTCGTAGGAAGAATAGTCTCTCTTGAAGAGTACGGCGCATTCGTCGAACTTGAAAAGGGAGTTGAAGGGCTGATTCATATTTCCGAAATGTCATGGACACAGCATGTTAAACACCCTTCAGAGATTCTTCATGTCGGAGACGAGCTTGAATCAATAGTTTTGAGCATAGACAAAAAGAATGAGAGAATCTCATTGGGATTGAAGCAGATCAATGACAATCCGTGGGACAAATTCACAGTCGGAGAGAGAATCAAAGGCAAGATAACAAAACTGACAAAGTTCGGAGCATTTGTAGAAATAGCTCCGGGCATAGAAGGCCTCCTTCACATATCAAATGTCTCATGGGATGCAAAGATTGCTAAAATAGAGGATGTCTATAAAGTCGGTGACGATGTCGATTGTCTGATAGTTAATATTGATCCTGAAAAGAAGAGAATCTCTCTCGGCATAAAACAGCTTCAGAAGGATCCTATTGACGACTATAAAGAGGGAGACATCATAAAAGGCGTGATATTTGAGGTTAAAGACAAAAATGTCCATGTTGAAATTGATGAAAAGATAAAAGGCCTTATTCCTCAGCGCTTGATTGCAAAGCAGTCAGAAAATCTTTCCGATGATTATGTCAAAGGAAGTGAAATCGAGCTTAAAGTCGTTGATATAGACAAAGAGAGAAGAAGAATAATATTCAGCGACAAAATGGAATAGGCGGAATAATGAAACCAAAACAGTTTCCTAAGTATATCATTGTCACAGGCGGTGTGATGAGCGGAGTCGGCAAAGGAATTGCCACTGCATCCATAGGACTCATTCTTAAAAAATACGGATTTAAAATCTCTGCAGTCAAAATAGACCCGTATATTAATTTTGACGCAGGAACTCTCCGTCCGACCGAACACGGAGAAGTGTGGGTCACCGACGACGGAGGAGAGATAGATCAGGACCTTGGTAATTATGAAAGATTTCTGGATCAGCACTTCAGCAGAAAGAATAATATTACAACAGGCCAAGTCTATGCAAGAGTGATTGAGGATGAAAGAAATGGCAAGTTTCTTGGGCAGACTGTTCAATTGATCCCTCACATATCAAATGAGATTAAAACAAGAATAAAGGAAGCTGGAAAAGGATTTGATTTTGTATTAGTGGAAATAGGCGGAACGATAGGGGATTATGAAAATATCCCCTATCTCTTCGCCATTAAGAGTCTGGAGAGGGAAGTGGGAGATGAGAATGTCAAGCATGTGCTGATAACTTATCTTCCGACTCCAAGGCATATAGGAGAGATGAAGACAAAGCCTACACAGCAGGCTATCAAAATGCTCTCAGAGCATGGGATTTTCCCTGATTTTATTTTATGCAGGGCAAAAGAATCTCTTGACAGTGTCAGAAAGAAAAAAATAGAGATATATGCAAACATTGATACTGACCATGTCATATCTGCGCCAGACAGCGATAATCTCTACAGCATTCCTCTTAATTTTGAGAAGGACAATCTGGGAGAGAAGATAATGGAGGAATTCAATCTGAAAAAGAGAGTGAAACCTAATTGGACAGATTGGAAAAAATCAGTAAATATAATTGAACATCCTCCAAAGCATGTTGATATCGCAATGGTGGGGAAATATCTGGATATAGGAGATTTTTCTCTGAAAGATTCATACATTTCTGTGGCTCAGGCTGTTGAACATGCAGGAGCAAAAAACAACTGCGGAGTTAAAATCCACTGGATTTCAGCGCAGGATGTGGAATCCGGAAAAATAAAGGATAGGGAGCTTAAAAAATACAAAGGCTTCATAGTTCCAGGAGGATTCGGCAAAGAGGGTGTGGAAGGAAAGATAAGAACTATAAAATTCGCGCGAGAAAATAAGATCCCATTTTTGGGATTATGTTTCGGGCTTCAGTTAGCTGTCGTCGAATATGCCCGGAATGTGTGCGGAATGAAGAATGCCGATTCAATTGAAATAAATCCCGATACAGATTATCCTGTAATAAATATAATAAAGTCGCAGGAATCAATAATCAAACATAACAGATACGGCGGTTCCATGCGTCTCGGAGCTTATGCCGCTATTCTCGAAAAAAACTCAATGGTTTTAGACCTCTACAAAAGCACAAAGAGAATTGAAGAGGACAGAGAGCAGATTGAATTGCTTAAAAAAGACAAGAGAAATATGTTCCGCCTCGGAGTGCTTGAAAACAACAAGCCGGTCGTAATTGAGAGACACAGGCACAGATATGAAGTAAATAATGATTTCGTTGATGTAATATCTAAGATGGGTCTCAAATTCTCCGGATACCATAATCTCACAAAAGATGAGAGACTGATGGAATTTATTGAATTGCCCTCGCACCCGTTTTTTATTGGCACTCAGGCGCATCCTGAATTCAAATCATCACTCATATCTCCATCACCTCTGTTTTACGGATTCATACGAGCGGCAATGAACATAAAAATAAGGTAAATATAGGGACGGAGTATACTTTATATCATTCAACATTTTACTAAGTTGAGATTCATTTCAAGTTAAATATAATTGTTAAAGTAATGCATTAATTAAACCTATGAAGGCATTTGACAGGTTCAATGCTTTTTAATGCAATTTTCTGAACTGGCAAAAATCAGATACTTCTCGTGATGTTCATAAAGTAATGGATTGTTTGTCAGTTGCTGATTAGGGACTTTTAATAATCTTTATTTGTATCCGTTCAGAGTATCATTTACAGTCGGACGATTAAAAGACACAAAGGCTCTGAATAAATAACCTATCTTTACAACAATCTTCTAAAACTGACTGTGCACAGCACAAAGACGACATGAGCCATGAGCCATGAGCAGAAAAACAGTTAATAGTTTATAGTTGATAGTTTATAGTTCAGAGGCGGGGAGACAGACAAAAACAAAAGAAATGAATAGAGGTAAGGAGATTCCC
>DCUY01000123.1 GCA_002327905.1 Caldifarciminota bacterium UBA2202
CTCTGATTCTATTTCCGCTGACATACTTATTATCGGGATAACTGAAATAAACATCGCTATCATTACTCCCAATAATATGCCAATTTGTGTGTGTCTTTCATTCTTTCTCATTTCTCCCCTCCTCTTTTTGATTCCTCTACATAACAATCTCTTCTCTTCTCTTCTCTTCTCTTCTCTTCTCTTCTCTTCTCTTTGCTTTTACCATCTTTACCTCCTTTTTAATTTTTACCAATGTCTTTATTATAAAAAAAGAACTCAAAAAGTCAATAGTCTCTTTTGTCAATTGACAATGCCGTGTAGTCCTGTTCTATTAGCGCTTTCTGCACTTTGTCAAATTGCATGATATTTCTACAATAAAATAAACCCTGCATTGCTGGATTACAAAAAGCAAATGGCTCATGCCTTTCATTTTTCTGTCTTCGCTGTTATCTTGACAATATCCTGTAAAACTGATAATCTTAAATATTATTAACTAAGGAGAGTAAATGGCTGACGGTAAAATGAAACTGCTTTTGATAGAACCGCCTTTTTACAGATTATATAAGAACACGTACTCTCTCGACAGATTCCCTTTGTCCCTCGCATATCTTTCAAGCACAGTCAAAAGAGATACCTACTGGGATGTGATGGTGTATAATTCAGATTTTTACCCCACAAGCGAGCCGAAGAAAGTGAGCTATCTTTCAGGAGAGGGCTTTGCAAATTATCTCTCTGCTCTTGAAAATAACAATTCTCCTATATGGCTTGAAGTGAAAAAAGTGATAGAAGATTACAATCCTGATGTCATAGGCATATCAGTCAAATCGCAGAACTTTGCATCAGCCTGCAATATTGCGCGTCTCGTCAAAGAATTCAACAGTAAAATAACTGTAATATTCGGCGGACCTCATGTGTCAATGGTGGGAAAAGAAATTTTTTCCAATGAGTTTATAGACATAGGAGTCAAAGGCGAAGGAGAGATGACTCTTCTTGAAGTTCTTGACGCAATCAAAACAGGAAAGAATCTTGACAGTGTAAAGGGCATCATATTCAGAAAAGAGAATGTCGTGATTGAAAATCCTGTGAGAGAATATATAAAGGACCTCGACACTCTGCCATACCCGTACAGCAATTACACGGATGTGCTTAAAGATGCGGAGAAATATCCCAAAACGTCATTTGCCAATATATTCACCACGCGCGGCTGTCCGTACAACTGCTTCTTCTGCGGTTCAAGGAATATATGGAGCAACAAAGTAAGATTCAGGTCAATCCCGGATGTGATAGAAGAGGTCAAATCCCTTCAGAAGATGGGTCTTGATATGCTTCATTTTGCTGATGATACATTCGGAGTGAAAGACGAACATATACGTTCCCTATGCAAATCACTGATTGATGAGTGTCCGAATCTCACATGGAGTTGTGAACTTCATGTGAAGCTTGTGAATGAGGAGACAATATCTCTTATGAAGAAGGCTGGATGCTGGCAGATTCAGATGGGCATAGAATCAGGTAATAATGAAATTCTTAAAGCCATAAGAAAGAATATAACCATTGAAGAGGCGCTTAAGGCAGTTGATATAATAAAAAGACATAAGCTTAATCTTCTCACATTCTTTATAATAGGTTTTCCTCAGGAGACAGAGGAGACAATAAAGGACACTGTGAATGTAATTGAGAAGATAAATTCAGACGGAATTGTTCTAAGCATATTCACTCCATACCCCGGAACAGAGGCGTTTGATTACTGCAAAACATACAACCTGATAGACAATACTTTCAATGTTGCATTGTATAACCACCAGAGTCCAAAGAATTGTTTCTGCAGAAATATTTCCAAGAATAGATTCAGGGAGATTGTCGAAAATGTTGAGAAGATTGTTGACAGGAAAAACGGGACGAACAAAAAGAAACAGTTATTTTCATTCTCCACTTTCGATAAAATAAAAAAACAGGGTATTGGCAGAAGTCTTCAAAAGGGATTCAAAATACTCTTCGGAAAATAGTGAGATTTGTGTTCTTTAGAATAATTTCAGAACATCCGAGACTGCTTTATTTATATTTTTCTCGGATATATCAAGTTCATTAAGAATCGAATACCTCTCTTTTCTGATTGTCCTCGCATATTCAAATGTATTGAACAGAACCTCATGGCTTAATTTCATTTTCCTGAAGCTCTTCATTATTCCATATCTGCTGTAGCATTCGATAAGCTTCTTATACTCGCCCTTATCCCTGAAATATGAAATCAATAGATGCCCTATGCCCACCTTCTCGCCGTGAAGCAAGTTGTTGTCCGGAAAGAGATAATCATAAGCATGAGAAAAATTGTGCTCTGCTCCGGATGCAGGCCTTGATGAACCGGCTATCTCCATTGCTATTCCTGAAAGCACAAGTCCGTTTAGAAGTACAGTGAGGAAATCCTCAGAATAGACATTTGAATCATCATAATTGAGTATATTTTCAGCTGAGGAGTATGCTATTGCGCGGGAAAATCCGTTGTACCTCACTTCAAATCCCTTTTCGTATGATAATTTCCAATCTTTTATTGCTGAAATATTTGAGAGAAGATCCATAATTCCAGAATAAATGAATCTCAGCGGAGCTTTTTTGATTACTTCAATGTCAACTATTATTCCAACGGGCATTGATGCATTGAGAGACATCCTTGTGCCTGACACATTTATTGACGCTACAGGAGATGCGATTCCGTCATGCGAAGGCAGTGTAGGAATAGAGATAAAATAACTTCCATACCTGTATGATGTGAGCTTTGAAATATCGAGAGCCTTTCCCCCGCCCACTCCTATTATAAAATCCACTTTAAATTTTCTTGCCGAATGCTCGACTCTCTTCACCTCTTCGTCAGTATTCTGGTCGATGAATATCATCATCTCTTTTTTTATCTTTAGTTTTTTTCTGACAATCTCAGCAAAAGTCGAAGAGACTCCCTTGTCAGTCACAATCATAGGATTATTGGTGTATATGTTCGACCTGTTGAGAATGCGCTTGACTTTCAAAAGCGCATTGTCTTCAATTGTGATGAATAAGGGAACATCAATACTGTTATACATTTTCAACCGCCTTTATTTCGGGATTTTCTTCTGTTTTACTCAAAAGAAAATTCCAATTTACAAAACCCATTTCCGTTCCATCCTGAGAATTGAACAGATCAATCAGAGGATCTGTTTCAATTTCAGGGTCTCTTCCCTTCAGAAAATAGGACAATTTAAGAATGCTTTTCCTCTTGATTTTTGCAATACAGTAATCGCATTCTTTTTTCTCTGCATCAGAATATTTTAATGCAAAGACATTTCTGTGAGTATCTATGAATCTCTTTATCACTCTGAAATCAAATGGAATATCCGAACCGTCTATTATAAGCAAGTCCGCATACATATGGTTAGTTATTATGTTGAGTATGTCCTCTCTCGTCATGCTCTCATATCCCATAATTCTTATCCATTTAATCTTCAAATCCTCATATTTTTTCATATTGTCTATGAGCCAAAGCATATTGGGGTCATTCTCTCTGCCAGCAACATAAATAGTCCTGATTTCATATTTATAAAGAGCATTAATAAGCGTAGCCACTGTGGGTTTTTCATTTATTGGAATCTCTTTAAGGAATATCAATGCAGAGACCTTGTCTTTTTTCACCGCCTTCTCAGCCGGCTCCACTATTGATGCCACAAAGAGCCAGTAAACAAGCTGTAATGCCTCTTGATCCCACACATTGGTATAGATAGATGCAAATATCATTATTACTGAAATTCCCGGCAAAGCGAACCCGACAACACGCAGAAATTTGTCTTCAATATATATTGCTCTGTTAAGCGAGAATATAATAACATAGAAGAAGATAATCAATATTATTGAGACTCCTCCTATGCCCAGTTCAAGAAGAAATGTAGGAAGAGAGACTGACGGGTCGAATATCGGCTCAAACTGCTGCATGAAAGATGACCAGCCGAAATTGCCTGAGATGGCAACAGTTCCGGGACCGTTTCCTACAAATAGCTTCAAAGCATCAGCAGTTAGATAATTGTAAGCAAAGAGCACTGAGCTCCATCTCCTTAGCTGTCCTCCCTGATACCTGCCTGTAATGTCTTTCTTAATCATGTCGGGTGAAGATATTAAAGAGACTGTATTCGCATTTTTGGGTTCGAATATGGGCACAATATAAAGCAGAACATAATAGAAAGCGACAAGAAGTATTACTATTCCGATAATTGTAAAAAGCATTGCATACGCTGATGAATATTTTATATGAAGCATATAAACCAAGAACATAAATATTGCGGATATAATAAAGAATATAAATCCCGCCCTTGCTGACGAGAGCACAAGGGGAATCATGAAAAATATTGACATGAAAATGTACCTTAATCTCAGTTTGTCAACCATAATCCATCCGAGTATCAGCAAAAACATCATTGTCATTAAAACCGCATTGCTTCCGCTCGCGTATCTCGTTAGAAATCCTCCGCACCAGTCAGCAAAATTTCCCTTTGAATACTGGAAGATTGAAGTGAAGACCTGTGCTATAGAGAATAGAATTACAACTTTTATTAGAAATTTGAATGTTTCCGAACTTAATTTCAGTCTCAGCAATGCCAGAAAGAGAATCGGATATTTTATATAGGCCTCAAGACCCTTCATTTTTAGAGGGAGAACTTCTCTTCCAAATGCAGTTGAAATTATAATGAACCCTATGTAAAGAAGAGTAAATATTTCAATAATGTTTACTTTTTTCTTCCCGTTTATCAATGAAAATAGGAAAAGAAGATAAACCAGCAGGTCATAAGCATACATCATCTTTCCGGGAATTATTTTTACATTCGAAAGAAAATTGAATGTAAATGCCACAACAATCAAAGCGACAATGGAAAGCTGAATATTCGTGATAACAAGAAGAACTATCATCACTGCTCCAATAAGCCCTATCTTCATCACATCAGCCTGTCCGAAAAAGAACAATAGAATCGCTATAGCAACGGCAAATACTATTTTGTAAATGTTGCTCTGTAATTTTTCATTCATAGTTTTTAATTATGTTCATCTTTGATTTAATGTCAACATTCATAAAACCCTTCGTAGAATTCAAGAACTTTCTTCGCAATGGAATCATAAGTATAGTTTTTTATTGCATGAATTTGCAGTTTCTTTGCTTCTCTATTAAATTTATCTTTGTCCTTGATAATTACTTCGATTGCATCTGCAATGGACTCAGGAGAGACTCTGTCAAAGTACGAGATGCCGGCGCTTCCTTCAGGAACAACATCAGTGTGCGCTTTCATCCTTGTCATTGCTATCGGTTTCCCGCATGCCATGTACTCCATTACCTTAAGCGCGCTTGCTATTCTCCACCATAGAATGTCCGGAAGTGGAGATACGCAGATATCTGCAATAGAGATGAACTTTGGAATCTCGCTGTATAAAACAGGTTCTAAAAAAATATTTCTATTGCCGTTTTTTATTGTTTTTATTATATCCTCATCCCCTGCTCCAATGACAAAGAACCTCACATTATACTTTTTCTTGAGTATCTCAACCGCTTGAGCAAGCTCTATTACTCCCCTGTTTTTTGACAGAGAACCGTGATAAAAGACTATTATGTCATCCGCACTTATACCGAGTGCGCCAAGCATTTCACTGCTCTTCACTGCGGATTTCATCAGCTCGTTATTGAACCCGGAAGGATATATCTCGTATCTTTTGAATTTTTTGCCTATATATAGTTCGCACACTTTTTTTGTCTCTTCCGTAATAAATGTCGCTCCGTCGAAAAAGTAATATACAAAGAGAAGTGCATTCTTGAATTTTCTGAAATTTGTTTTATTTGTTGTCTCAACCGGAATGCTTCTGAGGTCAAACATCAGTTTGTATTTTGATCCGAATAGTTTCCTAAATAATATTAAAGGAATTGATGTCAGATACGCAAGTTTTCCAAAAATAAGTATTGCTTTTTTCTTTCTGAATTTAAGAAGATAAGCCATTATTTTGATTTTCACAAGAGTCGGATTATTGAAAGGGGCATTTATAAGTTTCACAAATTCAGGTTCATTTCCCTTTCCAAACGCTATTAGTTCGCTCTTTACATTAATATTGTTGAGTGACCTTATCAGCTCCCTCTCGCTTGTCAGATAAAACTTTTTGCCGACATCCTGAACCCTCACATAAGCGACAAAATCCACATTCTTTTTCTTTCGAATATGAGTATGTTCATTTAAGGAACGAAATCTCTTATGAGCTGCGAGCTCATTGCGCATTTTTTCAGAGCTAATTATCTTATAGTATTTGAGAAGTTCAGCCGCAAGGACCTTATAGGAATATTTTGACCTTGCATGATTTACCATAACATCCTTCTTTGAATGCCACTCATCCCTATTTAATATTACTTTCTCAATCGCCTCGGCAATCTCTTTTGGAGTCACATTGTCAAAGTACGAGATGCCGGCGCTTCCTTCAGGAACAACATCAGTGTGCGCTTTCATCCTTGTCATTGCTATCGGTTTCCCGCATGCCATGTACTCCATAACTTTAAGAGAGCTCGCTACTCTCCACCACAATATGTCAGGCAGAGGAGAGACGCACACATCTGCGATGCTTATATATTTCGGTATTTCATCATGGCTTATCGGATCCAAAAATATATTTTTATTGTTCTTTTTTATAGTGTCAATAATTTCTTTGTCTCCGCCTCCGATTATAAGCAGTTTTACATTATATTTCTTATTCAAAAGTTCTGCCGCTTCAGCAAGTTCTTTCACTCCCCTGTTCTGCGAAATTGAACCGTGATAAAAAACAACAAAATCATCTTTACTTATTCCGAGCCTTCCGCTCAAGTTCACATCCTTTTCCACCGGCTTCATAATTTCATCATTGAATCCTGACGGATAAATTCTGTAATTTGTGAATCTTCTCTTTATCATTTTCTCAGTGAGAATGCGTGTTCCCTCAGTGATGAATGTTACTCCGTCAAAATATTTGAAAGCAAATAGAAGAGATGAATTGTATTTTCTGTATTCATAGATTTTATATGTTTCAACCGGAATTCCGCGCACATCCATAAGGACCCTTACTTTGCCTTCAAAGATTTTTCTTGCTGTCAAAATGGGAATCGCGAGCAGATAGGAAAGATTATCAAAAACAATAACCGAATCCGTGAAAAGATACTTGAGAAGGTAAAGGGAGATAAGTATTTTATTTATCAGATGATTTTTGTTCATTGCTGAAAAGAGAGTGACAAAATCAGGTTCATCTGTCCGTCTTCCCACGCCTATCAGTTCCGCAGAAATCTTCATGTCATTAAATGCCCTAATCAATTCTCTTTCGCTTGTAAGGTAAAATCTCTTGTCAAAGTCCTGAAATCTTACATATACAATCTTCATAAATGCACCAAGAATTGTGCCATAAAACTATCAAAACTGAAAGTCTCTGAAATTATGCTCTTTGCTCTACGCGCGATTTTTCGGCATTCTTCCCTGTTGTCTAAAACTCTCATAATTGCATCGGCAAGAACTCTCTCATTCATTGGACTTATAGCGACAATCGAATCACTTTTGAAATATTTTGTGATACCCTTTGTCTTCCTGCATATCACAATCCTTCCGCTTCCGAGTGATTCAAGAATCGACTGGGAGAACGCAGGTTCATAAAGAGAAGGATACACGAATATATGATTTTCTTTTATCACCTCCTTTACATTCTTCGTGGGAGGATTGATAAAAACAATTGATTCAAGTTTCTTTTCCTTCACAATGTCTTTTATCATGTTTTCATACGGACCGTTTCCGTAGAGTGAGACACGCACCTTCTTTTTATAAAAATCGGACAGCAGATCAATTGCCTTTATGAGAATTTCCGGCCTCTTGAAATCATTGTATTTGCCCAAATAGTATATTCCGAGAATCTCCGCATTATAATCGCACTCGCCCGGGTCATAATCCTTCTGCTCCACAGGATTGACTGTTTCAAAGAGTCTCTGCTTCTTTACTTTGAAATACTTCCTCATCTGCTCAGAGGGCATTCCCTTTGCAAGAAAAACATCACAGAGAGAAGAATAAAATTTGCTTGAAATAAATGACAGCTTCCCATCAGTCTTTTTTGAATGATACAAAGAACTTGTAGGCCAGAGAACTATGCATTTTTTATTGAATATTTTTGATAATACAACTGCAGGAACTCCTATCGCCTCAGAGTAATGAATATTCACTACATCTATTTTCTCTTTGAGAAATATTTTCAAAAGATTTGCTCCGCCAATGAATATATCGGCAAATTCCTTTAGAAATCTTTTTTTTGATAAGAATGAATAAATTTTGTTTTTCTCCATAGTGTAAAATACTGCGTCTTTGTTCAGTTTGTCTCTCCCGCCCTTTGCGCAGAATAAAACAGTTCTATAATCCTGTTTTGCAAGGTAGTCAATTATATATCTGGTAGTTTTTTCCGACCCAGATTCAAAGGGATAGAAATATTTTGAAACAATGAGTATTTTGCGCAAGTCAGGTCCTCTCTACTGGCAACACTTTTTCAAGCTCTGCAATATATGTCCTGAAATCAAAATTGTTTTCCGCACATTTTCTTGAATATGAGAACATCGCGGTTTTTTGGGACAAAGTGAGGGATATCGCCCTTCTTACCGCATCCGCAATAGCTGAAGCTGATGGGGATTTGACCGCAAGGCATTCCTTTCCATCCTCAAGGTAATCCCTAAGATCTGAAGTAAAATTAAGTATTATCGGAGTGCCGGTCATCAGACTCTCCACCGCTTTTGTGGGAAATCCTGCCTTCGCGTATCTTTGTTTTTCGGAACGTATAAGCAAGGTAAAATCCGCTTCTCCAAGGTTCCTTAAAACAGCATCTCTGCTTACTCGATTGAGCACTGTGAGGTTCTTTTTGATTTTCATTATGTTCTCTTTCTTAATATTGTATCCGTTCCTTAGCTGATTTTCGGTAATACCTATTATTCTCAATTCAATATTTTTCAACTCTTTGTCATCAAGCAACGCAATCCCGTCTACAATATTTTTAATAAAATCCTTCTTTCCGGGCACTCCGGCATAGAGGAGAGTCGTTTTTTCGTGCGTTTTTTTTGGGATGAATTTATTGTCCCTTACATCCATTATAACCGGAATTCTCGACACTTTCAGTCCTCTTGCCAAAAAATGCCTTTCAAGGTACCTGCTGATCGCTATTACCTTAAAGTTTTTATCTATTAAAAACCTGTTATACAGGCTTTTCATCACATACTTTTCGGATAATTTTCCAAATTTGAACTGCTCCGGCGAATACCATTCCACAGAATCGTATATCATGCCTATACCTTCTTCCTTCGCAAAATTCTTTATAAAATAAAATGCCGTCAACGGAATGTCGGAAATCACGATTTCATTAATTTTGTTTTTTTCATTAAATCCCAAAAGAAATCTCTTTAGCTTGATTTTGAACCTGAAGGGTTCGATATATTTATTCAATTTCGTTCTTGTATGTGGCTCATTCAGAGAAACGTACCGAAGGTTTCCGTTGTCTGTAATCTTGCGATATTTTGTTCCGCCCATGCCTATGAGAAGAACATTATAGCCCATCTCCGACAGAAGCTTTCCCAGAGTCATCTGCCTAATTGCGCCGGCGTCGCCATCGGGAAGCTTGTATTGTGAAATCATAACCGCATTTTTTTTCATTTTTCCAGCTTTTTCAATCCCAATTTCTTCTTCATAAAATCTATTATAGCCCCGTTGATTCCCTGCACTTCGGGTAAGCGGAAGATTCTAAATATCATTATGTAATATACAATACCTCCGAGAATAACTGAAATCATAAGTTTCACGGCAATGATGTCTATAAATCCGTTGAAAAAATATGAAATGTACATGACGATTCCGGACAAAAAAGATGATATCGTGATCTTAAGAAAACCGTTGAGTATTTCCATCCCGTTAATGCCGCCGTAAAGCCTGCGCATTATAGCTGTGGTAATCGCCAAACCGATTATCGAATGCAAAGATGTGGCTACCGCAAGGCCGATGTATGAAAATTGTTTTGAAAACACCCATGCAAGCACGTAATACACTCCTATCAGAAATATCCCGAGCATTGCCCTTTTATTGGTCTCCTGTGCAATGTAAAATCCCTTCCCCACGACATTCCCCAGCCCCGCTGATACAAAAGTCACCATCAGTATAGAAAGGACATTTGCAACAGCCACCGTAGTAGCATGATCAAACGAGCCCCTCTCAAATAAAAACTGAATTATTGGCACACCCAGCGCAATAAAAATGGCCGATATAGGCATTGCTATCAGCAAGATTCCTCTTACTCCCTTGGCAAAGTATTTTCTGACACCAGCCATATCATTGACTGCCCAACTTCTTGCCATCAGCGGGAATATAGTAACCGAAATACCATTGATTGCTAATGAATTCAAGACAAGTATTATTTTGTTTCCATACCCAAGATACGAAATGCTTCCCACGGAAAGGCTTGATGCAAAATACTTTTCCAGTAGCTTTACTGAATTATAAAAAGCTCCGAAAAAAATAAGCGGGGACATAACTTGAATTATCCTTTTAACCGCAGGATGCCTAATATCGAAACTAAAAATGTACTTGCCTGAAGTAAATACGATAGGAGTCAAAATAAGAAAATTTGCAAAAGACCCGAGAAGAAATCCTATGGCAAGGGAATAGACTCCCAGACTCCTCATGAGTACTACGGAAATTAGCATTACTGCCGAGTTTATAATTGTTGAAAGACCGGGCTGCACATAACGATATTCTGCATAATATATGCTTGAAAGAAGATTCGACAATCCATTCAGAACTATCGTAGGCATCATTATGCGAAGAAGAGATGATGTGAGAACCTGCATTTCGCCACTGAATCCCGGAGTTATCAAGGCGATTATCTGCCTAGCGAAAATAATTCCTATTATTGAAAGGCCTGATAAAGCTAAGAAAATAAAATTCATGAAGATGCTTGCGATCTTCCATGCCTCTGTTTCATTTTTATTGGTTTCGTTTTCGACAAATATGGGAATAAAGGTCACGCTCAGTGAACTAGACAAAATTGACGAAACATAGATAGGAATTGCAGTCACAACAAAATAGGCGTCCCTCTCGGCAGAAGCACCGAAATGGTATGATATTATTATTTGAGTGATAAATGTGACTGCCATATTCAACATTGATAATAGAGTCACTTTAAATGTGGGTGCTAATAAACTATTTTTTTTTGCTTTCATTTTTTTGAATACCGAAGACCGAAAAGCACAATAATTGAATGTCCGTCATAATAAGCCAATGGCTCATTATCATCTGTTTTCCAATGCGTTTAAATCAGAATCAACCATCATTTCAACCAGCTGTTTGAATGTGACAGACGGCTCCCACTTCAATATACGTTTTGCCTTTGAATAATCCCCGACAAGCTGGTCAACTTCAGCAGGACGAATGAGACTCTCGTCAACAACAACAAACTCTTTGTAGTCAAGGTCAAGACGCGCAAAAGCGAATTTCGCAAATTCCTCTACAGAATGAGTCTCTCCTGTAGCTATTACAAAATCCTCCGGTTTGTCATGCTGGAGCATAAGATGCATCGCTCTCACATAATCGCCTGCATAACCCCAGTCTCGTTCTGATTTCAAATTTCCGAGATGAAGTTTTTTCTGCATTCCGAGTTTTATCTTAGCGGCTGATTCTGTTATTTTTCTTGTTACGAATTCCCTGCCTCTGCGGGGACTTTCATGATTGAAGAGAATTCCGGAACAGGCAAAAATGT
>DCUY01000011.1 GCA_002327905.1 Caldifarciminota bacterium UBA2202
ATTTTGATATTTCTCTTGCTCACGGTGCGTCTTCGCATGGTGGCGTCTTCGCCTTTGTCTTTTCTTGTTTTCTGCGCATGGCTCAAGGTTTTTTGCCCACTGCTCATGGCGTCCTATCCCGTCAGCTCCAGTTCACCTATAATCTCCATTGTATCTACTCCGCCATAATGGTCATTGCTGTATACGCTCATCACAGAGTACCTCTTGTGAATGTCTACTCCGCCGTATAACATATAAACCTCCTAATTCTATTACCACTTAAATAAAACTGCAAGGCAATAGACACTCTTTCATTATATACTCGGAACAGATACAGTTTATTGTCACTTTATAATTACATTAAATTGATTTCATTACATTTACAAGACCTCCCTTGAATGTAAATAGCATAAAAACGCCTCCTTATGTCTGGCACCCAATATGCACTCTAATGAATCAATAAAAGTGAGGTAATTATGAAAAAATTAAAATCGTCTCTTCAACACTTGATATTTCTCTTAATCTCGGTTATATTAATATTGCAGAATATAAATGCGGAGACTTCTTCAGGATCTTTGAAAGTAATAATCAAACTCCCTTCGAGTTTAATAGATACAACCACCTCAATATATTCTCATTTCCCCTCCTCCATACTTCTTCCCTCCCAATCCCATAAATCCCCAAATATTGAGGTGGTTGATTTTAATCTTAATGATAACTTGATTATCAGAATAAAGAACCTTGAGGAGAAAAACAGGATATTCACTTTAAGACTCACTTTCATAAACAGAACAAACTTTCGCGAAAACAATGAACTCAATTATGAAAATATAAACTTGAACAGCTTAAAGCAGATTAAGATTACTGTTAAAGATAATGCTTTGAGAAGTATGAATAAAGGATTGGTTATTGCAGAGATAATAGAAGACGGAATCACTATTTTTTCAATCGGTGCAAACAAAAATCATGATTTGAATGATAATAATATTGAAAGAGTAAATTTGGCAAACAGGTAAGGAAGAACGGCATAGACTCTCTTTCTGTGCGGATGAAGAAAAACAATAATTATTTTTAAAATCAATATCCATATAAAATTCTTATTTCTCATATCTTTGTATTTCATATTTCCGCAATTCATCCCCTTCTCCATAATCCTGTTTAAATCAATGGAATTATTTCTCAGATACTTCAGACCGTTTGAATATCCCAAATGAAAATCGCTCTTTCTCATTCTCTCATCAAAAAATCCTCCGAAATGACTCATTATCTCGCCCGAGAGATCCTGCTCGGGTGTGTCGGGAGAAATCATATCAAGACGCAAAGCAATTTTACTGTTTTTAAATTTTTCAAACATTGAAGCACCCGAGTCGGAAATCAAATTCATATATTTTTCAATAATTCTCCTTTCATCAATATTCATTGCATCATATACATCCGTCATTTTCTGAAGCAGTCTCTTATTTTCAGCGACCTCGCCGTTTATCCTTATAAATGTGTTGACATCCCAGTATAGAGACTGATACATGGCGACATTGAATATTCTCATTAATATTTTGAACGGATTATCCATAGGCAAAAATCCGTGATTCTTATTTGCTTCCGTAATAAGGTTCTTCACATTTTCAGGATGAGGAATTATCATTATTATTCTGTCGCTGTTTTTGACTGATTCTACAATCGGCTTCAAAGGCAGATTGTCAGTCAATCCTCCGTCTGTCAGATTCAAACTGAATTCACTGCTTTCGTAGTGTTCCGACAATCCTGTTATAGAGGCTGTATTTACATTTGAATTCACTACAGGAAAGAATAATGGGAAAGATGCTGAGGCGCATAAAGAATCGAATAATTCTTTTTTGCTGTATGAGTCAAGTTTATTAAAATCAATATTATAGCATGTTCTATGCTGTCTCATTTCATAATTCCTGACAAATGTCCGGTCTTTCACCTCATAAACAAGTCCGTCGATATTTGTTATTCCAAGTATCAACAGCACATTCTTTGTTTTTACTTTTCCGCAGGATTTCAATTTGCAGTATTTGAAACAGCGGTTTTTTATGCATTCATCGTTTGAATATTCGTGAGCGCATTTATCGTCACTCTCAAGCAATTCCTTGTATAATGATTCCAATTTGCGAAAATCAAAGACTGACGAGTCATCGCTTGATATAAGATTCTCTACACCTGTGTATTTGACAATTATCTCTTCAAATGCAAACGGGTTGAGAGCTTTGTGCATGGCAAGGGAGAATATGAATCCCGAAATAGCGCCTGCAGATGTTCCTGAAACTGTCTCAACGGAAAAACTCTCTTTCTCGAGAAATGCCTGATAAAAAGAGAGCAGAACGCCGAGTTCGTAAGTGCAGAGAGAGACCCCGCCTGAAATCGCTATTGAAATCTCATTCATTTATTACAAATTCCAATATCAGATTCTTACCTTCAATTCGCTTCAGCTGTGATGAAGTTGATTTCGCAATCAGAAAGGCATTTATGAGAGGAGCGTATTTGTCTTCTGTTACATACATGGATGAATATAAAATGTCATCTATCTTCCTGTGTTCATAATCTTCTACGCTTCCCTCAATCCTAATAACTATTTTATTATCATTATTTTCATAAGTCTCAACTATTATTCTCTTGATATGTGAAGTTGACATTTCATTTATGATAAATCCCAAAATATTGTGAAAAATTGTAGAAAGTATTTTATAGTTGAATAGAATATCCCTGAGTTTTTCATTAAGCTTTGTCTCAATATTGATTGTGTATTTATATTGAGTGTTTATTATGTAAAAGAAAAGCTCCTGCTCTACAAGACTGTTTATATTAAAATGTGTCGATTCTGTGAGAAATTCAAATCGGATTTTATTATTCAGTATTTTGAATGAGTCCATCAGTTTCGCCACTCCGACATTAGTCAGATTAAGAGTCTTCTCCATTAGATTGAATTTCTCCACCAACTGCTCTTTCATCTTAGCCATGTTCTTTGTGGTAAAAAGAATTGTCTCAAATGAATCCACTCCGTCAATAAGGTACTCAAATCCTGCCTTTATGACTGATATCATTGAAAATGAATTATGCGCAAAACCGCGCAAAAACTCGAACATCTGATTATATTGGATCTGCACATTGTACTGGTATATTTTGTCCATAAGAGATGTAACGACAAAATTGGTATATTCCTTTGACATTTTTTCAAGAACCTGAATGTTGGTATAATTAAAAATCACAAATAAATCGGGATTATGAAAATAATTGTTGATTTTTATCCTCTGAATATACAGATGATACTCCCTCCTGCCAATATTCATCTCCAAGCTGGAAAATGAATCATATTCAAGGGATGTCAAAGCCGATTTGTGCTCCTTAAACCACACCTGAGGAGATGTTGCTTCATTATTAAAAATAGTCATTAAAAATTTATTCGCAGTAATTTTTCCGTTTCTGTTGATTAGAAGAACTCCAAATGGAAATGAATTCAGCACAGTGTCAGAATCATACTGCTGATAAATAGAATATTTGTTGTGCCTGAGAAAATCAGCCGCAATGCCAAATGGAGAATAAAGAATAAGAATAGCATACAGAGTTATAGTAGCGGGAAGTAAATTTGCCGTAGCGAACATACTTAAAATATTTGTTGCCATAAATAATATAGCCAAAACTGCAAAGTAATATCTTTTCATAATAAAAGACATTACTGTAAGCAAAAGCCAAATGAACATAAGAGATATTGTAATGTTATTTATTGATGCAAGATTTGACTCGGTTGAAAAATTGAAGACAATATTATTATACATTGCCTCAAAACTGCCTATGAATAGTAAAAATAGAAAAATTGTGAAAATAAAAATAAAGAGTGGATATAGTATCTTTATGTAGATATTCTTAAAAAACGATTCAAAGAAATAGAAAAAAAGAAAATATTGAGCATAAATGAAAAGAGTTATGAAGACATAGAACCAAAGACGGCTTCTCTCATAACCGAGAGTTTCAGTGACTATGAAAAATATTATTTCTGTAAGGAAAACAAGAACCAAAATCAGAACAACAGAAATTTTTCTTGAATCTATATCCCTTCTGAAAAAGATATAGGCTGAAAGAAAGATAGATAAAATTGATCCGAAAATTAATATATAATTTATCTGATACATCTATTCAAGCAGTTTTAATACTGCCTTTCTCGAATCGTCTCTGAATTGAGCCACTGTCTGGCGGATTATCAAACGTCTTCCCGGGTCAATTTTCAGATTAAACAAGTAATCCGTGACAGAATCAGGGAACAATGAAAATATAAGAAGGGCGCCCTCTTTTTCAATCTTTTTTCTTTTACCGTTATAGGGTATTTTCCCGTTAAGGTCATCAAAGACCTGTTTGAAATCTATCTTCGGATCCTCAGAGTAAAATCGCAGAGCTTCAATTAAAAGAGATAAAAAATTAAACCAAAGAGTGTAATCTTTTTTGAAAATGTTTTTTTTGTCCTCAACTTCAAGAAGCGGAACGAAGTATTTGTTGATTGCGTCAACATCAAAATTGAAATTAACAACAGCTTTGCTCATTATTTCCTCTTTTTAAGTATTATATCACAATTGTTTCTTTTATCAACTCTTTTTTTCTAAATCTTTCAAAAGAGAGATCCCTTACTTCAGGAATGGTTTTAAACTGCTTTGTAAGTATCATTTCAGCTGAAGACAAACCAACTCCGGGTGCCTCCATAACGCCATGTCCGCTGAATCCTGTTGCCAAAAAGAGATTCGACAGGCCTGAATGATACCCTATGATTCCGTTTTTGTCCAATGTGTTATGTTCGTACAGTCCGCCCCACATTGACTGATTTGAAACGATTCTGCAGTATTCCATACCCGGAATCCTTGCCGACATATAATAATTCATCTGTTCTTCATAATAATCCGGCTCGGGTTTGTAATCGTATCCGAACGGTTGTTCAGGATTGGCTCTGCCTACTATCAAGTTTCCCTTTTCAGGATGGAAATATACTCCTTTGTCAATTATAGTCATGGGAATTTTTTCAAAATTCTCAATCTTCGGCATCTTAACTGTAAAGAGCATTCTCTTCCAGGGAACTATCGGCAGATGGAAATCCGGATTGTTGGTTGATCTCTTCATTAAGTCTCCGGAAAATGCTCCTGCCGCCAAGATGATTATATCAGCCTCGATTATTGAATTATCTGCCAGCTCGACTCCGACTGTCTTGTCTCCCTGAAATAATATTCTTTTTACTTCACTGTTCAATCTTATGTCAACTTTTTCAGGATTCTTTTCTTTTGTATATTCAAAATATCTGTTTGCCGCTGTTGTCGGATTGAAGACTCCGCAGTCAGGCCCGAATAATGCGCCTGCAATAGGCTTCATCTGCAATATTTCATTCACTTCTTTGTCAATGTGATCTATTGTGTGAACATAGCCGGGCACGAAGTTTTTTATATCCTCCGGCTTAATAAGCTCGGAACGCACATTGTTTTTATCAAAAACATGTTTGAAAATCTTTATGGCTTCAAATTCCTTTTCATAATATGTAAAGAGATATCCTATCTGCTCAAATCCGATATTTTCTCCCATCTCCTCCTTAAAATGCTTGTAAGCTTCAATTGAATAGTTTGTAAGCAGAAGATTCACTTGTGTCGACCAGATATTCCTGAATGCTCCTGCAGAGAGAGATGTTGATTCCTGCGCAAGCTGTGATTTTCTCTCAAGAACTATTGTGCGTCCGTCATATCCATTCTTGTAAAGATTGTAGAGGATTGACCCTCCGATGATTCCGCCACCGATAATTATTGCGCGTGACATTTGAAACTCCTTTATTATTTATTGAATAAATACAGATATATCTTTATTATTTTCCAAGAAAACTTCCCGTTCTTTTCCGGTCATAAGCATCAATGCAGTAGCAAAGGCATCCGCTTCTGCTCCGCTTGGCGCCTTCACTGTCACAGAGTGAATTTCATTATGCTGAAAACCCGTCAGAGGATTTATGATATGGCAATATTTTTTCCCGTTTATTTCATAGTATCTGAAGTAATCTCCGCTTGTAACAATAGATCCGTTTAGAATAGAGTCGATTCTCACTATAGAATCATCTTTAGAGCTTCTTATTCCTATCTTAAAAAATGCTTTGTCAGATTCATTGAATGCGACAATATCTCCTCCGAGATTCACAATCCCCTTTTTGAAATTGTATTTTTTCATGATGTCTATGACTCTGTCTCCGAAATATCCTTTTGCAATTCCTCCAAAATCAATCTTTAGAAGCGGATTGCTCTTGAATATGGAATCACCCTTTATATATATGGAATCCTTTTTAAGAATCATTACCATTGCGTCTATTGAGTCATCAGATATATCCCTCTGCAGTTCTTCGCATCTTTTGTAATACGAGAGAACAGTTTCAGCCCTTACATCAAACAATCCTCCTGATATTTTCCCCAGTGAATCCGACGCTGAATATATGCTTCTCATTTCGCTTGGAGCAAAGGAAGATACTGCTGAAGCGTTGAATTTATAGACTGCCGAAGATTGGTTGTATTTTGACAGCATAGTGTCCAAACGGAAAATTTCATTTTGAATCTCCTGCAAAGCAGATTCAAAATCAAGATTTTCTTTTGAGTATAGAGTAACTTCCACAGGAATGTTGCCCATTGCAAAAAATACCCTCTTGCGCCTGTTTTCAAGAGCGCAAGAGGTTAACAGAATAATTACTATTAATAGTATTGCAGTGTTTCTTATTTTCATAGTTTGACAAGACCGGAGAATCCGAAGAATGCCATTGAAAGAAGCCCAGCAGTGATAATTCCTATTGCGGCTCCCTGAAACGGCTTCGGTATGTCCGACCATTCAAGCCTCTCTCTTATACCTGCAAAAATATAAATTGCGATTAGATATCCTATGCCTGTTGAAAACGAAAATATCAATGCTTCAATGAAATTAAAATTTTTCTGAATTGTAAGAATCGCAACGCCGAGTATTGTGCAGTTTGTAGTAATCAGAGGAAGATAAATGCCGAGTGCGTCAAACAACGCGGGAGCAATTTTTTTCATAGTAACCTCAAGCATCTGAACCAGTGCGGCAATCACAAGGATAAATACTATTGTCTGAAGATACCCTAAATTAAGCGGATCAAGTATTCCCTTCTGAATGAAAAATGAAATCAAGGTTGCCATGACCATTACGAAGATTACCGCAAAACCCATTCCTGCCGCAGTCTCCTGCTTCTTAGAAACTCCTATATATGGGCATATGCCCAAAAATCTCATAAGCACGATGTTGGAAATCAGCATTGAATCAATAGCCAATATAATAAGCTTAACCATTTGCCACACTCGCTTTTAATTGTTTTGCTTTCTCTTTCTCAGCCTTCTCTTTTGCCTTTCTCTTTTCTTCAATTGACATATTAATCTTGTTCATTCCTCCAAGCATCAAGCCCAGAGTAAGAAACGCTCCCGGAGGAAGAATTGCTATTATTACCGGAGAATATGACTGACCGAATAAACTGATTCCCATAATGGTCCCGTTTCCGAGAATTTCTCTTATTGATGCAAGAACGCTTATTGTGAAAGTGAATCCGAGACCCATTCCTATGCCGTCCCACAAAGAATCCCAAAGCGCGTTCTTTGAGGCAAATGCCTCTGCTCTGCCGAATACTATGCAGTTAACCACTATAAGCGGTATAAATACGCCAAGAGATTTATGAAGCTGGAAAAAATATGCATAAAGAAGAAGGTCAACTATCGTCACAAATGTCGCTATAACAATTACGAAAACAGGTATTCTCATCTTTTTTGGAGTGAATTTTCTGAGAGCCGAAATCACAAGATTTGATCCTATAAGAACAAACAATGCGGAGAATCCCATTCCTATTGCATCTTTAAGAGAAGTAGAAACTGCGAGTGTCGGACAGAAGCCCAAGAGAACTATCAGAACCGGATTGTTTGTCCATATTCCGTTGAACAATTTTTTTAATATGTTCATTTTGCCTCCTCCACTTTCAGTGTATCAAGCGCAGAAGTGTCTGCCTGCTGTTTGAAATTGTAAACAAGGGCATTCAGTCCTCTTGTCAGTGCGTCTCCTACTGCTCGCGAGGTTATTGTAGCGGCAGTTATTGCGGCAATGTCTCCGCCGTCTTTCTTGACTTTGAAATTGAAATTCAAAAGGGATTTTCCTCTGAACTGATTTTTGAATTCATCCTTTGTCATCTTTGTTCCAAGCCCGGGAGTCTCCGAAAATTCCAATGGCTGTACGCCAGTAATGACGAAATCTTTATCAACTCCTATCATGATAAGTATTTTCCCGCCATAACCGAGATTTGTATATGTTTTAATTGAATAGGCATATACGGTCGAATCGGCATTCAAAATTAAATATGATTCAATTTTGCTTGTATCGTTTTCAAGAGCGATGAGAGAGTCCTTTATAGACATTTCATCAGTCATTCCTGAAACTACTATCTTTATTGCGTCTAAGGTTTCGGATTTCTTTGACTGCTCAATAGGACCCTTTGTGAATCCGTAAACCCATGCGAGCACTGCCGCAGAAATGACGCACACTATAAAGAGTTTGAAGACCTGCATAATGTTATCTTTCATATTAAGCCCCGAATTTTTTTATTTTGGTTATCTTATCAATAGTCGGAGTCAATGTCTCCATTATCAATATGGCAAATGAAACTCCTTCCGGGTAGGAACCGAAGAGTCTTATAAGAGATGTTATAAGACCGCATCCGAGAGCATATATCATTTTGCCCTTTACAGTTATTGGTGTTGTAACCATATCAGTGGCCATGAAGAATGCTCCGAGGAACAAACCTCCAGTCACCATGTGAAAAACAGGAGAGGCGTATAAGGAAGGATTATAAACGTGGAATATCCATGTGAATAAAAATACGGTTACAATATAAATCAAAGGAATAAAGAAAGGGATTATTCTTAGGGCAATGAGAAGCAGTCCGCCTATGAGGACTGCAAGCTCCGATATCTCTCCTATTGAACCTCCTCCAACTCCATTTACAGGCAGACCCACAAAGAGTCTCCAATTGTCAAGATTCTGTATTGCCGAGACTCCTTCCGTTTTAAGCATTCCGAGTGGAGTTGCGCAACTCAAAGCGTCAACATTGAATCCCTGATGCCAAGTAGTCATTAGAGTCGGAAAGGAGAGCAGTAAGAATACTCTGGCTATAAGAGCAGGATTGAAAGGATTATGTCCCAATCCTCCAAAGATGTGCTTTCCAAAAAGCATTGCGATAAATGCGCCCACTGCGCACATCCACCACGGAGCAGATGAAGGCAGATTCAAAGCAAGAAGAAGTCCCGTTATAAAGGCGCTTCCGTCGAATGCCGTCTCCATTACATTTTTGTTTCCTCTGATTTTCAGAAAGAGCATTTCAAACAATTCAGTAAAGAGAATCGTTGAAAGAATAACAACCAAAGCTTTTGCCTTATAAAGGTAAATCGCCCACACTGTAGCAGGAAGCAGAGCCAAAACCACGGTCCACATAATCATTCTTACATTGGTCGGCTTCTTCAAAAACGGCGCGGGTCTTACTATAAATTTATTCTCTGTCATTTTACTTTCCCCGTTTAATGTATTTTGTATATTTTTGTTTTCCCTTGACTATGCTTGATGCAAGCTGTCTTGATGACGGACATACAAAGGAACATGACCCGCACTCTATGCAGTCAAGCACATCATCCATTTTGTCATAGTCGCGTCTGTCTGATGATTCCTTCAGAAAAGTCGGATTCAAACCCATAGGACAAGCCATTATGCATCTGCCGCATCTGATGCAGACATTCTCCTTCTCCTCAACAACCTCTTTGTCAGTGAGGAATAAAAGCCCTGATGTTGTCTTTGTCACAGGAAGCATTGGATTATCAAATGATTTTCCCATCATCGGTCCGCCGTTTATCATATATTTTGTCTCTTCGGATATTCCTCCGCAGAAATCAATTACATCTTGCACTGAGATTCCTATAGGAGCGAGAATGTTTGAAGGCTCCTTTATTCCGAGTCCGGAGACAGTCAGGACTCTCTCCGTAAGCGGCTTGTTAAACATTACTGCATCATATATCGCTTTTACAGTAGCGACATTCTGCACGATTACGCCTATATCAAACGGAAGCTTTCTTATTGGGACAACTCTTTTAGTAAGAGCGTATATAAGCTGTTTTTCAGCGCCCTGCGGATACTTGGTCTTTAAGAGTTTTATTTCAATTCTCGAATCTTTGTTTTCTGACTTCATTTTATCAAATGCCTCTTTTTTATTCTCTTCTATTCCGATATAGCATTTCTTTATTTCTGTCATATCAAGAACAATCTTAGCGCCTTCAAGAATCTCAGCAGTGAATTCCAGCAACATTCTGTTGTCAGTGGTAAGGTACGGCTCGCACTCTGCCGCATTGATAATAAAGACATCGCAGTTCTTATCTTTCGGAGGATTAAGTTTTATCTGAGTGGGAAATCCTGCTCCCCCCATTCCGATAATTCCCGCATTCTTGACTATTTCAAAAAATTCTTCCTTGCTTATTTTGCCTGTCATCTTCTGTTCCGTTCCGGAAACTTTTTCGTTCTTGCCGTCATTCTTAATTACAATCACATCACCTTTAACCTCATTTGGAAAGAGCATCTGCTTAATTTCCAAAACCTCTCCTGAAACAGGAGAATGAACCTTTGAAGTTACAACTCCGTCTCCCTCTGCAACTGCCTGATTTCTAAGCACTCTGTCCCCCACCTTCACTGTCGGTTTTAATGGAGCGCCGATGTGCTGATTTACTGCAAGATAAATCATCTCAGAAGCTTCCATACTCTTAATCGGACTATTCTCCGATAAATGTTTCCTCTCGCTCGGATGAATTCCGCCCTTTGTAAAAGTCGGTTTGTCAGCCATTCTGCACCTCACTCTTGTATTTTTTCAGAATCTCCTTAATTTTAACAGAGACCGGCTCCTTTCCAACAGGACACACTTTGTAGAGTTCGCCCCTCTTAGCCATTTCAACCGCGAATTGTTCGCATCCCGGAAATCCGCATGCTCCGCAATTGACACCCGGAAGAGATGCAAGAATCTCTTCAACAGCAGGGTCTCTCTTCACTTCAAAGACCTTCAACGTGATTAAAATCGCAATGCCGAGCAGTATTGACAATGAGCCCAGCACCGCAACAGCAGTCAGAATCTCTTTAATCATTTTAACACCCTCTTTATTTTGTGTTTAAAACTGTTTTTCTTTGATTTGTCAATCACATATATAATCACAAGAGATATAAGAACTCCTGTGAGTCCCATAATTCCGGCGACAAATTCGGATTTGAACACATAATAGCCTATTAAAGCGAATGCCACAATTAAAACAGCCGGAAGAAGATAAAAAAGAACAGAGAGAAGAAAAATTTTTTTACTCTCGATTTCAAGCTCTACCCTGTCTCCCTTTTCAGCATCTTCAAATAACGACGTTTCGACAATGTGGCTGTTTTGAGCCTGAGCCAATGAGCATTCATTGTGATTCCCGCAGGATGAGCATGATTCTCCGTCTATTTCTATTTTAAGAAAATCATCCTTTTTATCAATAATAATGCCTGTAGTTTTCGTCATCTGAAATATATTATACATCATTACTTTTTTGTCAATAGTGAAACAAAGACGCCGGGTGCCGTGGCCGTATGCCGTGTGCAAGACAATGACGCCGTGCGCCTTGCGCCATGAG
>DCUY01000031.1 GCA_002327905.1 Caldifarciminota bacterium UBA2202
GTGAAATTTAAATATGTTTTTCATTCTCATTACCTCCATAATTGTTTCTTTGATTTTATAATCAATTTGCTATGCTGTCAATATTGTTAATCAATGGAATGTAGAAGATAATCCAATAAAAATATTTGTCTGTCAGAATAATCCCCTATCGCTTGTGCTCAAGATGTCAAGAAGTAAAGAATCCAAGCACCGTGAAAAATTACGCTTTCCTGCAATACATGATGCTGTCTTCTGCAGATTCAAAAATCACTTTTACAATTTCTCCGGTTTTAATCTCACCGTTTGTTTTGACTTTGCAATTAACATACCCTGATGATTTTCCATAGCACAAATCTTCTTTGATTCTTTCAATAATTATCTCATCCGGTTTTCCGATAATGCTTTCAAGATAATTTTGTTTCTTTGCTGTTGCAAGTTCCTTCAATTTACTCAATTTATAATCCCTATTGCCATTACTGTCAGAAAAATAAGCCGCAAGAGTGCCCTCCCTCTTGGAATATGCAAATAAATGGAAATGCGTGATAGGCAGACTCTTCAGAGATATTAAAAGATCTTCAAATATCTCACCCGTCTCCGTAGGAAAATTATAAATTATATCCGCTCCAATTCTCATGCCCCTTATACTCTTAAGAACTGCAATTCTTTCAAAGATTTTCCTTTTGTCAGTATTTCTCAGCATACTTTTCAGAACAGGGTCTTCAGTGTGCTGGAGAGAGAGATGTAAGAATCTCGCCGTTATATTGTCTTTGGATATTTCTTCTATCAGCTCATCGCTTATCTCATTTATATCGAGCGAAGAGAGCCGTATCCTGAATATTCCGCTCTTTTTAATCGCTTTAATCAGAGATGTTAGGTTCATTCCATTGCTTTCATATTTTCCTATGTGCACCCCTGTCAGGACCACCTCTTTTTTCCCTTCTGAAATGTATTTGTTTACATCAAAGAGGATATCATCTACATTTCTGCTCCTCTCAGCGCCCCTTTTGTAAGGCACTATGCAGTACGAGCAGAAATTATTGCATCCCGTCTGAATGACAACCTCAGGCCTTGTTCTAAATGAAGAGGGATTTTCAATCTGCAATATTCTCTCTTGATCTATGAAATTGACATTCTCTCCGCTCTCACCCGAAAAACATCCTGAAATTTCGATCCTCTTTTGCGGATAAAGTCTTTTGAATCTGTTGAAGACCCTCAAAAAATCAGTCTCCGCCTTCTTTGTGACAACACAGGAAGCCATCAGAATAACATCCGCATCTTTGACATTGTCGGTTCTCTCCCACATTTTCAATTCATACTCACCGGCAACTCTGTTCATTAAAGACTGATTCAGCTTGCATCCTGTTTCAAAGAGAAAATACTTCAAATATATTCCTCTTTGAGAAATTCGCGAAGAGACTCTCTCCAGTCTTTCATTATATTCAAACCCAATTCATTGAGCTTTCTGTTTTCAAGAACAGAATACTTAGGTCTTGCTATGCTGTTTGAAGAACTCTTCTTTCTCTTCACTTTAATTTTCAGTTTCATCTGACGGGATATTTCAGAGGCAAAATCAAACCATGAAACCTCACCCTCGTCCGTTGAATGAATGATTCCTGAAATCCCGTTTTCAAAAACAAGAAGAGTTTGTTTCGCCGCATTGAGAGTATATGTGGGGGTGAGAATCTCATCAGAGACTACTTCAATGACATCGTTCTCTTTCGCCTTCCTTAAAAACAATGATATGAAATTATATCCTTTGGCTCTGCTTACCACCCTTCCGTAGAGTCCGCTCACTCTCAGCACTGATGCATTGGGATTCACTTCAAGAATTCCCTCCTCTCCAATATATTTTGACATTCCGTATATGTTCAGAGGATTGCACTTGTCTGTTTCAATATAAGGAGTCCTCTTCTCTCCGTCAAATACATAATCCGTGGAAAAATGAATGAAGCGAATGTTCTTCTTTCTGCACACATGGGCAATCTTCATTGGTGCCGACATATTCATCAGGATTGCCTCTCTGACTGAGTTTTCTGCAAGAGGAACATCCAGAAATGCCGAACAGTTTATAACAGCGTCGAATTTATTTCCAATGAAAGATTCAAATGCATCCGTATTTCTGACATCAAACAATTCCTTTCCGCCGTGAACCACTTTGTGTTTTTTTTCAAATATTCTCAGGATATCGCTTCCAAGCTGTCCGGTGCTCCCTATAATGTATATTTTCATATCAAATCAATCAGGTCATTTACCGAATCTGCTTCAATGTCAACATCAAGACCGCTCTTTACATAATCATCATGCTTCGTCTCTCCGGAGAGCACAAGAATTGATTTTAAGGATGCGTCGAGAGCCATCCTCATGTCAGTATAGAGTCTGTCGCCCACCATTGCGCAGTCAGACGGCTTCAGTGAAAAATGGCTTATTATAGATGAAACCATGCCCACATTCGGCTTTCCCACAATTTCAGGAGTGCGCGATGTGAGTTTTTCAAACATTGATATGAATCCGCCTATGTCAGGTATATATCCTGTTTCAGTGGGGCATGTTATATCAGGATGCGTCGCAATGTACCGCGTGCCTTTTATGAGAAGCTGGTATGCATTGTCTATCTTTTCATATGTGAGAGTTTTGTCAAAACCGAGCAACACAACATCGGGATTCTCTTTTGAAAAGACAAATCCGTTTTCAAGAAGTTCCTCTTCGAATGATTTTGTTCCCAGCGGATAGATGCTCTTCACATTCTCCTGCTTCATTTTAAGTATGGTTGCATTTAGGGATGTGAATATATCTTCAATTTTGCACTCAAATCCCATTTTTGTTAGTTTTGAAAAATAATCCTTTCTGTTTTTTGATGAATTGTTTGATAGAAAGACAGTTCTCTTTCCATTCTTCTTTATCTTTGAGATAAATTCTCTTGCTCCGCCGATTATCCTCTCTCCAAGATAGAGTGTCCCATCCATATCAAAAAAGAAAAGCTCTACAGCTTTCAGGTCATTCCCATTCGATTGTTGACGGCGGTTTTGTTGATATATCATAAACTACCCTGTTTACCCCTTTCACTTCATTTATTATTCTCTTTGAAATCTCCTGAAGAGTCTCTTTGGAAAACCCATACCAGTCGGCAGTCATTCCGTCAACGGAAGTCACTGCCCTTAATGCAATCACATTATCGTATGTGCGCTGGTCTCCCATAACTCCTACAGTCTTTACAGGAAGAAGAACTGCGAATGCCTGCCAGATATTTCCGTACTCGTGTCTTTCTTTTAAGACATCAAGATAAATTTTATCCGCCTTTTGAAGCATTATCACTGATTCTTCTGTTACGGCTCCAAGGATTCTTATGCCGAGTCCCGGTCCCGGGAAAGGATGGCGCAAAATAAGCTCTGAAGGAATTTCAAGGTCGATGCCTATGCGCCTTACTTCATCCTTGAATAATTCTTTCAATGGCTCTATCAGCTTGAATTTCATATTTTTGGGAAGGCCTCCAACATTGTGATGGGTTTTTATCACATGGGAGGGGCCCTTCTGCGACTGCGATTCTATCCTGTCGGGATATATTGTTCCCTGCACAAGGAATTCCGCATTTTTAAATGATTTTGCTTTGTCAGCAAAGACTTCAATAAAGGTTTTTCCTATTATTCTTCTCTTCTCTTCAGGGTCTTCGACATTCTTAAGGCGCCTTAAAAAGAGTTTGGCGGAGTCAACATACTCCACATCCATATTTATTGTTCTCTTTAGACATTCGACCGTCTCTCTTCCCTCATTGTATCTTAGAAGCCCCGTGTCAATTAAAAATCCCTTGAGATGCTTTCCTACAGCTCTCTTCACAAGCACAGAAGCAACAGTTGAATCGACTCCTCCGGATATTCCGCTTATCACAATTTTGCCATTTGCCTGCTCTTTAATCTCCTCAACAGTCCTCTCTATGAAATTTTTGCTGGTCCAATCCTGTTTCGCCCTGCATATAAATATGACAAAATTATGAAGCATTGTGTAGCCGAACTGAGTGTGGTGGACTTCAGGATGAAACTGAAAACCGTATATCTGCTTCTGTGAATGCTTCATAGCGGCTGTCTCGGAATTTTCGCTCATCGCTATTTTTACATACCCTTTTGGGATTTCCTTCACTTTGTCGGAATGCGACATCCATACGATTGATTTATTCTTGACTGCTTTGAAAATTACATCCCTTGAAAGAATCGTAAGATTGCTTCTTCCGTACTCCCTCTCCTGCGAATGTGACACGACGCCGCTATTTTTAATTGCTATAAGTTGCATTCCGTAGCATATTCCCAGTATAGGTATATCAAGTGAAAATATTCTGTTTGATATTGTCGGACTCTCTTTATCGTAAACCGAATTAGGTCCTCCGGAGAGTATTATTCCGGATACGGTTGAATAATTGAATTTATCAGCTACAGAAGGACTGATTATTTCAGAATATACTTTCATCTCTCTTATTCTTCTTGCTATAAGCTGAGTGTATTGAGAGCCGAAATCAATTACAACTATTCCCTTATGCGTCATACAGAATCCTTTCAATATTTTTTTGCACACTGCCGCCTCTAAAGAGATACGAGCCGGACACTATCCATTCGGCTCCCCTCTCAATTGAGCGCCTTCCTGTCAGATTATTTATTCCGCCGTCTATCTCAATCGCAAATTTCATTCTCCCTCGCTCTCTTTTCAAATAATCAATCTTTTCAAGAACACTTTCTATGAATTCCTGCCCGGCAAACCCCGGGAAGACAGACATGAGCAAAACATAATCTACATGCGGGAGATATTTGAGTATGCTCTTTACAGGTATGTCGGGATTCAGAGCGAGGCCTGCCTTAACTCCTCTCTTCTTTATCTGCTGTATCAATTTCAGAGGCTTTGAGGATGTTTCAGGATGAAAAGATATTAAGTCAGCTCCGCAATCCATAAAATCAGAAGCATACTTATCCGGATTCGTTATCATCAGATGCGCGTCAATCTTCTTTCTTGTCGCTCTTCTCATGCTCCTTAGAAAGACAGGCCCGAATGTTATATTATTTACATAATGACCGTCCATAACATCAAGATGAAGCATATTTACGGAATTGGGAATCATTTTCAAAGATTCCTTAATGCATGCAAGGTCCATTGAAAGCACTGATGGAATTATTTCTATTCTTTTTTTTATCATTCAGGAACCTGTACTCTTAATTTCAATGTATCCTGTTTCTTCAGATACTCTCCTGAATCAGGCATCTGCGCAATCACTGTGCTCCTCAATACATTCGCCTTGACTGAATCGTATATTACAGGAATCAGCTTCATTGAACGGGCGAGATTCAGTGCAGAATCTTTCTCCATATTCTTAAACGAAGGAATAAATACGAAATTTGATCTTTTTCCTCTTGATACAAACAATGACACTGTAGTTCCCTTTGGAATTATGCTGTTGAACGGAGGTTCAGTGCCAAGAACAATATTCTCGTCAAGCTCGTCGCTGAAGTCAAATGATGTGTCATTGACTGCGAAACCCGCCCTTGTGAGGGCATCTATTGCATTCGAAATGTGAAGTCCGTAAACCTTCGGCACCTGAACTTTTTCAGAACCCATTGAAACAATGACTTCAACCACTTTATAAAATTTGATATTTGAGAAAGGAAGAGGATTCTGGGAAATAACGAGTCCTGAAACTATCTTCTCCGAGTATTCTTCTCCGGCTATTCGAAGATCAAGTCCGCGCACCTCAAGCTCTGTTCTCGCCTGTTTGATTGTAAGGCCTGTGATATCGGGGACAGACAATTCATTTGTGCGGCCCATCATCAAAGGCATGACAATATACGCGGTTATTATTCCGAGAACAACGGATATGAGAGCAATCATAATAAGCACAAGTCCGTATTTGTGCCCCTGTTCGAATATGTTCAGTTTTTTTACGGCATCAGCAGATTCTTTCAGATTGTCTGCAGAGCGCTTGAAAAAACCAATGTTTACTTTCTTTCCGTGTTCATCCATATCTTGACACCTGTTCCCTTCTTTACTTTTGCTCCGGGTTCAACAGACTGCTTTATAACTATGTCGAACGGAAGCTCTATATCAGTGATATTTATTATCTCCTGAACAGTGAGTCCTGCGGATTTAATCTTATCTATTGCATCAGATTTTGTCAGGTTATTGACATTGGGCATGACTACCGAAACCGTTCCTTTTGAAATTGTAATATTTATTGAAGACCCTTCCGGAACCTCAGCTCCGCCTTCAGGCTCTGTTGAAACGACAACATCCGTTCTGTATTTTTCATTATCCACATAAACCGTGCTTCCTATTTTTAGCCGCAGTTTTATTATCTCTCTCTTGACTTCATCCACATTAAGTCCTGCAAAATAAGGAACAAGAATAAGTTTTGCTTCCTGCGCCTGAGTATCTACGGGAACTATAATCTCAGACCCTGCGCTTATCACGACATTAACTGCGGAGTTTTTATCCGCCATTGCGCCTGCTATAGGAGACTGAGAGAGTATGATACCCTTTGCCGCAGTCTCGCTGGTCTTCTCGGATTCCACATAGAGCAGAAGGCCTTTGTTTGCCAAAACCAATTTACCCCTTTCAAAATCAATTCCCTCTATCTGTGGAACTTCAACTTTTGTTTCAGTGGCATTCTCTTTGGAAGAGTTTGTCTTGATGAGAGGAGCTACGAAAACGACCATGACCAATGATACGATTATCGAAATTATCAGAGACACAACTACTGATATTCCGATAATTTTTCCTGTATTGTCAAACATCTTTACCTCCTGATTTTCTAAGTAGTACTCCGTATCCGCCGTTAAACGGCATTCCGAAAGAGAAGAACTGACTGTACACTTTGTAATCACCGTTCTTTGCGACAAAATCGCTGACAACGGCATAATTCTCCTGATTCAGTATGGAGCAGGTCATATAAAGCATAAAACCGTCTTCTTTCACATACTCGTCTGCTTTTTCAAGCATGCTGTACTGAAGAGAAGGCAGTGTCTCCAATTTTTTTCTGTAATTGTATTTTACATCCGGATTCTTTCTTATTGTCCCTGTTGCAGTGCAGGGAACATCAAGTATTACAAGATCAAATACTTTATTAAGGTCGGATGCAAGTATATCAACTGCGCTTGTCTTTATGTCCTTCAGATCAAGCCTCTCTATGTTCTTTTTCATTGTATCGACTCTTCTCGAGTCCTTGTCTATTGCAGTTATTTTTGCGTCTTTAACGAATGATTTAAGCAGAAATGATTTCCCGCCCGGAGCGGCGCAACAGTCAAGAACAGTGCTTACTTTTTCAAGCTGAAGAAATCTGAAAATGTTCAGGTAAACAGGGTCAAGAAGATATTCCTTTGATGAGAGCCTTTCATCAGTGGAAAATTCCCTATACTCCCCTGTTTCAATATTGAATGCATAATAATCAGGCTTTTCATTGTAAAACTGCATCAACTGCACAGCCCTCTCCGTACCCACTTCAGAGATAAGATACTCTACAAGATGCTGAGGAAATGAATACAGATGCGAGAGAGACTGTTTGTCATTTGAATCAGGCAGAGACACCTTTTCATAATTTCTTAAAAACTCCCTCAAAGCCCAATTGACGAATTTGTCCTGATTCCTCAGATTTTCCTTCGCTATGTCAACAATCGAAGAGAGCACCGCATAATCTTTGTGCTTCATAAAAACGATTTCATAAATCGCCATTCTGATTAGGTGTTTTGATTTTTTGGACACATTTGTCATCTCTTTATTTACTGCTTTCACAAAATACCAGTCCAGCAACAGTTTCTTGCGGGTTACTCCGTAGGTCATCTCCTTGATAAAGTCGGATTCTCTCGCAGTCTTGCCCTGAGTGGCTCTCTTATAGGCATCTTTCAGAGATGCTCCTTTGTCAAATACCTCTTCAAGCACCCTATATGATGTCAATCTTCTGTTTTCCATTTGACTCCTTCTTTTGAATCGCTGAGTATGACTTTCATATCCTTCAGTCTGTCTCTGATTTTATCCGAAAGACGATAATTTTTATCTTTGCGCGCATCTTCCCTCACATCCATAAGAAGCTCAATAAGCTCTGCGTCATGGCTTTGCTTTGTCGCCTCTTCATTTTTGAATCCGAGAATGTCGAGCATTTTGAGTATTTCACTTCTTATCTGAGGTGAATCCGGCGAATTCTGATTAATCTCATTCACTGCGTCGAATATATATCCTATTGCCTGAGGAGTATTGAAATCATCCCTCAATGCATCTGAAAATTTTTCAAAATAAAAATCTTTATCTGCGTTTTTCTTCTCTCCGTTTAGAGCATTACGCATTCTGCTATGAGCCGACTGCGCCTCATCGAGACGCTCTTCGGAGAATTCTATTGATTTCCTGTATTGTGTCTTCAGAAGATAAAGTCTCACTACATTCGGATGCCATTTTGATAGAATATCCTTCGCCTTAAAAACATTTCCGATTGATTTTGACATCTTCTCGCCCTTCAGATTTACCATTCCGTTATGCACCCAGAATTTTGCGAATTGTTTTCCTGTTGAGCACTCGCTTTGAGCAATTTCATTCTCATGGTGAGGAAATATCAAATCCTCTCCTCCTGTATGAATGTCAAATGTCTCTCCGAGATATTTTATACTCATGGCGGAGCATTCTATATGCCATCCCGGTCTGCCCTTTCCGAAAGGAGAATGCCAGTAAGGCTCCTTATCTTTGGCGCTCTTCCATAAAACGAAATCGAGGGGAGATTCTTTATTCTCATTTATTTCCACTCTTTTCCCCTCTATAAGGTCTTTTGTATTCTTTCCAGACAGTTTGCCGTAATCTTTAAATTTGGAGACTCTGAAATAAACATCACCTTCAGATTCATAGGCGAATCCTTTCTTTAAGAGACTGTCTATCAGTTCAATAATCTCCTGAATATGATTGGTCGCCCTTGGATAGACATTGAAATCAAGAACATTCATTATCTTCATGTATTTCATGAACTCATCAATGTTCCTCTGTGCAAGAATTCTGTAATCCTCTCCGTTTTTCATTTTTTCAATGAGTTTATCGTCAATATCAGTAAAATTGTAAACCGAAAAAACATCATAACCCTCTTTAATCAGAACTCTTCTCACAATATCAGCCGTTATGAGCGCGCGCATGTGACCAATGTGCGGCGAATCCTGAACAGTCAGTCCGCATGAATACATCTTCACATCTTTTCCGCCTGAAACTGTTTGAAAGTCTTTATTTGAATTTGTGAGAGTGTCGTATATTCTTATCATGCCTTATCCCTGTCAACAATTGCCGCAGTAAGCTCTCCTTCGCATACGACTTTTCCGTCAACATAAGCTTTCGCATCCAGAACAAATATGTTGCCTTTATGCTCAATAAGTTTGCATTCATTTCTCAGCACATCTCCCGGCATAACCGGCTTTCTGAATTTCACTTTGTCTATTTTTACAAAGTAAGGCACTTTCGTTTCAAGATTGTCAACATGTATCAAAATAAACATCGCCCCTGTCTGCGCAAGAGACTCCACAATCAACACTCCCGGCATTATCGGTTGGCCCGGATAATGTCCCTGAAAGAATTGCTCATTAATTGTAACGCATTTTATGCCGACAACTTTTTCTTCATTCATCTCTATTATTCTATCAACAAGGAGCATCGGGTACCTGTGCGGCAATACCTCCATTATCCTGTTTATATCCATATTTTTGTACATATTATACCTCACTTTTCAATGTATGTTTTTATCTCTGTAAGAATCTCCGATGAGACGGAATTGAAGTCAAGGTCAGAGGAAGCCTCTTTGGAAATATTCAGCACTTCAGTGCGCACCTTCATTTCATACAGTTTTACATTCACAATAATTTTGTTTCCGGACATCTTTATCTTTCCGGTAATCGCATAGTCGGCATTTAAAGCCGCCGAATAATTTATCGCATCCATAGGCTTCAAGTCTTCAATGTTTGTTATGCCCATGTTTTTAAGATATGTATTCACATCCTTAATATTGACAGGCTCAATTTTATTTTCAACTTTCAATGATGTGTACAGAACTTTTGCTAACTTGATATGATACTGCTCATTTCTCGTCTCTTTGTCTTCAGGCACAAAATCAAAGACAATATATTTTTTGAGGGCTGATACAGGAACAAAGAACTCTTTATTCAGCTCATCAATCACTCTGTCAGTCAGGTCAGCATCTTTTTTTGCATAAAGAATATTTCCATCTGCAAAATCAACAATTATAGTGTATTCCTCTTCGTCTCCGATTTTCTTTATTATACTGCTGATTTTATCCGCAACAGGTTTGAGCATCTGCTTGTTTATTGTTGTTGATTTTCCGTTCTCACCGAATATCTCTTCGATAAACTTATTCAAAGCATCCCTTTTTGAAGAGATTTCCTGCTGTTTCCTGAGTTTTGCGTCCTCAGAGAGCATCGCCTCCTGCTCCTTGTATGATATCTCCATTCCCGCTAACTCATTCTGCATCTCAGACATCTGTTTTTTCCACTCTGTAAGCTCTTTGTCAATCTCCCTGTTTATGTCGCTTATGCCTTTATACTTCTGAAAAATCGCCTGAGAATTGATATATCCGAATTTTTCCGCAGATAAGTTCAGAGCAAAAATCGATAGAAGTAGAATTACCGCAATTTTATATTTCATAAATCCTCCTAAAATGATGTGCCCACCTGGAAGTGAGGCTCCCAGCTCAGACCGTACCCATTCGAAGTTTTTTGGAATCCGTATCCGAGGTCAATTCCCATTACTCCCACCATAGGTATTTCAAGACGCACTCCCAAACCAGCGCCGTGATAGAGAGGCATAAACTTGTCAGATAGAGCTGTAGTCATATTTTCATAGGTATTTCCAACATCATAAAACATTAAAAGGTATGCCTGCTCACTCAGCTTTATTCTTAGTTCTATATTGGAGAGCAATGCGCCTCTTCCTCCTATCACATACCCGTCAATATCCGGGCCTATTGACCTGTCAGGGTATCCTCTTACACCCCATGTGCCCACTCCTCCCAAAACATATCTTTCAGTAAGCGGAACTTTATTCGGGTCAGTGTATGAATCGACAAATCCGAATGCCAATCTTCCCATGAAAGTGAATTTCCAGAACAAGTGCTGATATAATCTTAAATCAGTAGATAATTTATAATAGTCCATCTGCCCGCCCAAGACGCCTCCTGCAAATGATGTGTATAATCCCATCAATTGCCCTGCTTCGGGATAAAAATAATGATTTCTCGAATCCCTCACAATTGAAGGCGAAATTTCGGATAAAATCTCTTTTCTTCCAAGCTGAGACAATATCCATGAATCAAGATACTGGGAGTCTGTAAAATCTATGTATGTATAAACCTGCTCAAGCTTGTATCTCGCATAAAACTTTGTCATCATTCGTTCTGACAGATAAAGTCCAGATGTGAGAGATCCTCCGATTCTTCTGTCATAATAGTATGTCTTGTCGCTTGTCCTGTAATATACTTCAGTTCCAGCCACAATAGGATATCCCATCAGATACGGCTCTGTGAATCCGAATGAGAAATTTGTCAGAGATGCTCCTTTTTCAAGAAGAAGGGATGACGATAATCCTTTTCCGAGCAGATTGCTGATTTTTATTGTAATGTTTCCCGTTAATCCGTCCGTCTGATTATATGACCCTCCTATGTTGAATTCCCCTGTCTGTTTCTCCTTAACTGTGAAAGCCAAATCGATTTTTGACATATCGTCTGTCGGCTGGGGATTTATCTGGACATCCTCAAAGTAGCCCGACCTAAAGAGATTTGTGTGCGAAAGTATCAGGTCATTTCTCTTGAATATCTCTCCCGGCTTTGATATTATTTCCCTTCTTATGACATAGTCTTCAGTCTTCTCATTTCCGAGAATTATTATGTCATTTATGTAAGCAAGGCCATTCTCCGTGATATTAAGTTTCACATTCATAGTGTCATTAATTCTGTCAGTCTCGCTCCTCACATTGACATGTATGTATCCTCTGTCCATGTAATATTCATATATTGATGAAATTGTCTTGTCCATGAGAGTCTGAGAGTAAGACATATTTTTTTTGAATGCTATTCTTCTTTCAATCTCTTTATTTGAAGCAAAATCATTTCCTGATATTTCAACATCTCCAAAAATGAATCTTTGATTCTGAGTCACATAAATATTTACGAACATAAACTTATTGTCAAATGAATATTTGAAAACCACAGAATCAAGAACAGCATCAGGATAGCCGTTATCCTTGATTGCATTGAGGATTGTAATCTTATCCTCTTCAAATTCGTCTTCCTTGAAGAGACCATCCTGCAAAAAAGCCTTCTCTTTGGTCTTTATTATGGATTTAATTTTTTTATCCGTTATCTTAAAATTACCGAAAATTTCAATTTTTTTCACTCTCACCGATTCATTCTCTTTCACCTGATAATAAAGATTCACGGAACTCTCTTCAGAGACGTCTCCCACAGAATCTTTAAGCTCGACATTTAAAAATCCTTTCTTATGATAATAGTCGCGGATTTCATTCATTATTTTGAATCTGGCATAATCGCTCAAGAATTCTCCAGCTTGTATTTTAAGAGAATCAAGGAGTTCCTTCTCTTTGACTTTTTTATTTCCTTTGATGATTATTTTGTTAATGCGCACATTCTCTTTGATTTTTATTCTCAATGATGTTCCGTACTGTCCTTCAAAAGGTTCAATCTCCACCTGATAGAAAAAATTTGTTGAGTATAAACTCTTAATCGCCTGTTTCATATCTTCGGATGTGAGTTTCATACCAACGGTGAGGCCTGACCTGACTATAATGAATTCGGAGGAAGTTATATTATTGCCTTCGACTACAATATCATTCACTCTGTCTGTAATGATTTCCTGAGCAGAGACTATGCAGAAAGATAAAACAACACACGCAAGCACTAAAAATTTTTTCAATGATCCTCCTCCGCCTTTACGGCGTTTTTCGCTATTTCTCTGTAACTCGTGATTAATTTCTTTTCACTGACTTCAAAGCAGAGTTCTCTTAAAGATGTGAATTTATCAGAGAGTATTTCTTCCGTAATCTTATTCTCAATATTTTCCTGAATCGCCCTATCGACAATTCTTGCTCCGACGCTCTCATCATAAGTATTGTCTGTCAGAAAACCTGCAATATCGTTTGAAAAAGATATTCTGAAATTCTTTTTCAGATATGTCTCTTTCAAATTGATAAGATGTTTGAACATTATCTCTTTTATATTCTCTTTTGTGAGTCGGTTGAAGACTATCACATTATCAAGCCTGTTTATGAATTCAACTTTGAATGTGTCTTTCATCTTGTCTATCAGATTCTCTTTAAGTCTTTCGCTGTCGGATGAGATCTCATTGAATCCTGCCTGCTTTAGATTTTCGCTTGTTCCGATATTGGAAGTGAAAATGATAATCGTATTTTTAAAATCAACAGTTCTGTGATGCGCGTCTGTTAGTATTCCTGCATCAAGTATCTGCAGAAAGATGTTATAAACATTCGGATGCGCCTTCTCAATTTCGTCAAAGAGAAGCAGAGAGTACGGATTTCTCTTGACGAATTCAGTGAGTCTGCCCGGCTCTTCAAATCCTACATAACCGGGAGGAGACCCGACCATTTTTGCCACCTCATGCTCAAGAGCATACTCTGACATGTCAAATCTCATGTATGCATCCTTATGGGAATGCACAAGGTCGGATATTTTCTTGGCAAGCATTGTCTTTCCCACTCCCGAGGGCCCCAGAAAGAGCATTGATATTCTCGGTTTCGCAGGATTCTTTATTCCCAAAAGAGTCAGTTTGATTGCTTTTGAAACAGTTGATACGGCATGGTCTTGTCCAATAACTTCAGACAGGAATGACTGCTCAAGCTTTACAAGGTCTTTCTGATTCTCCGCAGAGAGTTTGTCTATTGGAATACCCGTCCAAAGTGAAATAACCTCTTTAATCACAGTCTCAGTCACCTTCATTTTATTGTGCTCTTTTGTGTGTATCTCTTTTAAAGCTTTTATTTTATTTTCAAGTTCAAGCTGTTTAGTGCGTTTTTCTCCTGCAAGCTTGTATTTATTGACTGAAGCGAAGAATTCCTTTTGGCTCACAGTCTCTTTAAGCTCCTTTTCCATCTTTTCAATTTGATTGTTGATTTTTATTGAAAGCTCCATGTTGACCTTGGAGCCTGCTTCATCAATCACATCAATCGCCTTGTCAGGAAGCACTCTGTCGGTTATATACATTTCAGAGAGGCGCACTGCCTCCTCTACCGCCATGTCGGAGTATTCCACATTATGAAAATCTTCATATTTATGCTTTATTCTTTTCAGTATTGATATTGTCTCCGCAACTTCCATCTCCTTAACATCAACCGGCTGGAATCTTCTTTCCAATGCCCCGTCCTTTTCAATATACTTATGATACTCTGTTAGAGTTGTTGCTCCGATGCACTGAATCTCCCCGCGGGAGAGCTGAGGCTTCAGCATATTTGCGGCGTCAATCGAACCTTCGGCAGACCCTGTACCTATTATAGTGTGCAATTCGTCTATGAAGAGAATTATATTTTTATTCTCTTCAAGCTCCTTTATCAGATTCTTGAGTCTCTCTTCAAACTGGCCTCTGTATTTTGTGCCTGCAACGAGAGAGCCGACATCAAGGGATAATATTCTCTTATTCTTTATGACATCAGGAACAAGATTTCTCACAATTCTGTCCGCAAGAGCTTCAACTATTGCAGTCTTTCCAACTCCGGGTTTTCCTATAAGAACAGGATTGTTTTTTTTTCTTCTTCCGAGAATCTGCAGAACCCTCTCTATTTCGGAATCTCTTCCCAAAGCAGGGTCAAGATTATCCTCTCTCGCCATTTTTGTCAGGTCCCTGCACAGATAATCTGCTATGGGAGTGAGTGATGAAGAATCCGTCTCCATTCCGTCGCTATCCTCATCCTTTCCTCTTCCCTTCTTTATTATTCCTATGTATTTTGTCAGATCGAATTCCACTGAATCAAGAATCTCCCTTGAAGGAATGTTTGTCAGATAAACCGCAGAGACAATGTGCTCCGGCTCTATCGCAGAGTCGCCCATCTCCTGCGCGAATCTCTCCGCCTCCATATACATTTTTTTTGTATCCGGAGATTCTACAACATCAAAGACTATGAATTGAGACTGCTCCTCGCCTTTTTTAACAAGCTGTCTGAGAGAGTTTTTAAGAATCTCAAGCGAATCTGAATCATTGATCTTTGACGCCTTCATTACATAGCTTCCAGTGATTAGGTCTTTATCAGAGAGTATGCTGAGCAGAATATCAAACGGCTCAATTTTGAGCCGGTTAAGCCCTCGCGTTCTCTGTTCGCATTTTTTCAGTATCAAAGCCATGCGCCGAGAAAAATTTAGGTCCATAATTTCTCCATTTGCATAATTATATAATATAGCATAAAAGTATAATATTAGTCAATAGAATTGTAAGAGAGAAAAGTAGTAAAATGTCAGCTGAAAAATGTACAAAATGAATTTGGTGTTAATTTTGGGCCCACCAGGGTTCGAACCTGGGACCTAATGATTATGAGTCATTCGCTCTAACCAGCTGAGCTATGGGCCCTGAGAGAATAAAAAAATGCTCCCCTTAATACTCAGAATTC